>PKYU01000544.1 GCA_003132765.1 Chitinophagaceae bacterium
CATTCTCAAATATTCTGTTGTCTTTTGTTTACGATGGAAATTTGTATAAATTGATTTTATTTCTTCCTCTTTTTTCCCAAAGATTTTCCCGACTTCAGCAGGATCATATCCATTTTCATAACCATACCAAATCAGGTCCATTTCATTAAATGGCAACTGAAAGAAAAATTCCTGTTGAGTTTGTTCAGCTGAATAGGTATCAGAAGTGGGTGTCCGTCCCATAATTTCTTTANNTTGTGTTTTATAAAAGTTCCCTATAGGCATCACATCAGCTCCGCCATCTCCGTGTTTCACAAAAAATCCCTGTTCTACTTCATGCTTATTAGGTGTTCCTATAACTGCGTAATGCAAACGCTCTGCATGATAATAAAGCATCGACATCCTGCAACGTTGCTTAAAATTGGATGCTGCCACAATCTGAAGATATTCTTTCATTGGCAGCAATTTACTTTTTTCGGATCCGCCTTTATCAACGATAGTCAGCGAAAATACAGGCGGTAAGTTGGAACTTATTCCTTTAGGATTAATCCCGATTTTCATTGTAAATTCCTTAGGATTGTATTCAGGGAAAACCGCCTTCACCGCTTCATCTCTTCGGCGATAGCACCCAAAACCTTCCAAAGCCAGCGAAATATTTTCTTCTATTGTCTGTACCCTTAATTGCTTAGCCAGTTTTAAGGCTAATTCTTTACTATCTCCGCTGGAGTCTTTTTCAGGTAACATTATACCAATCACATGTTCCGGACCAAGGGCCTTTGCTGCCAGGGCCAGTGTAACGGATGAGTCTATTCCACCACTTATACCAACGATTGCGCCTTTTCGTTTCAATACCATTAGGATATCATCTTTTAATTTGGAAGCAATATTTTCTACCCTTTCTTCGATATTTTTTATGAGAAGGATATCTCTGGAATAGTCTTTTTTATGTTCCTGGTTCATTGTATTAAATGGTTTATAGTTTGAAGATTCATTCTGAGATTATTTTCTGATTGATAAATACTTATTCAGCGGTAAAATACTATCACTGGTTGGTCTGGATTGTTCTTCATTTTGAATAATCTTATCAATTACCATTTGTGTGTATATTTTGGCACCTGGTTCATTTAAATGACCGGGGTCTGCATATAAATCTCTTCTTTCTAAAAAATAGGGATTATTTGTAAATTCATAAAATGGAATATCATTATGCTTGGCAATATTTTTTGCTATCCTAATAGATTGATCTTCATATTTATACCTTATATATTTTGGAGAATAAAATATATATAATTTAATTTTTGAATCAAAACAAGCCTTAGTAAATGCTTTGAAATACTTTATGGTATTGTAATCCAATTCATATTTTGATGAAGAGGTATCATAACCCAATTTCCCTTTCCATGTTTCCCTTAAAGGGACATATCCGTTATCATCATTTATGTATTCTCTATGTTGATTAAATTCTGCATTACCTGCACCTATCGCAAAAATTAATGAATTGTATGGATATATTTTTGAAAGCAATTTATATTTTTCAAACGGACTTTTCAATTGAATTATCGGACGAAATTCAGGATGGCTATCATAATAAGGCAATAAGGAAGTAATTCTGTCATAACTTTGCTGAACTTTCCTAAAATCTTCTTCATCAAACGTTAAAATTACTATCTTAGGCACATATCTTTTCAGTATTCCCTCCAGAATTGCATAATGAAAAAATATACTGTTACCATCTCTACCAGTATTATAACATGAAATATGCAATCTTTTTTCAAAAATATCGGGTATATACTGGTGATTTGCTGTTGAAGAACCAAAAATTACTATTCCAGCTTGTGTGCTATCAATAGCATAAGTAGTTCTATAAAGATATCCTGAATACTGTTTGAAATACCAATATTTAAGAAAGTTACCTATTCCAAAATCTAATAAAAATAGGATGACAAGAAAAACTAAAGATTTAAAAAGAAAATTCAGAGATTTCCAATTTTTAATTCTATCAATTATTTTCATCTTTTCATTTTATTTCATTAAAAAGCAAAATATATGAATTGTCCTCCGTCGAAAACGCCAGCCAATAAAATATAAATTAGCAGAAAGGCATAAGAAAGTTGTTGAACGAGCCAACTTTTATTTGTAAACAGTGAAATTCTAAAAATTTTATATTCCTGCTGTATATCATAAATCAGCATTATACCACAACCTATTAACATAAACAAAAGGGAAGACGGTTTATCAAAAAATAATTTGCCAGGTCTGGAAAAAATACCGTCAAGAATATCAAATGCCTGGCTGAATGTATCGGTTCGAAAAATTATTAGTGAGAAGCTCATATATAAATAAGTAAGCAAAACACTCAAATTATTATAGATTAATGAGGGAATTTTCTTTGAGATTTTTCTTCTACCCTTCCTTGTTGCAACTTCATAAATAAGAGCAAGAGCCTGGAGAAGGCCAAATAATACAAAATTCCAGGTAGCACCATGCCATATTCCAATTACGACAAAACTGATGAGCAAAGCATAATAAATACCCCAATTACCCCAATCACGTCTGGTATAAGAGATAGGATTATATATATAGTCATTTACCCATGAAGAAAGAGAAATGTGCCACCTGCGCCAAAAATCACTTAAATTTTTAGCTGTGAATGGCCTTTTAAAGTTTTCCATCAGATTAAAGCCAAATAAACGGGCTGTTCCTATGGCAATGTCCGTATATCCTGAAAAATCTGCATAAACCTGAAAGGTATAAATTAATGAAGCAAAGAGTATCGTTATACCACTCTGTTCATGAAGGTTATTTATTACAACTGTTTGATAAATTGAAATTCTGTCGGCTACAACCAATTTTTTAAATAAACCCCATGCAATTCGTCGCCCCCCTTCAATAATATTCTCTTTATCAAAGTAAATATTCTTAGCCAACTGGGGTAATAGTCGACCAGCGCGTTCTATTGGTCCAACCAGTAATTTTGGAAAAAACAAAGTGAAAAGACTAAACCTGAAAATATTTTTTTCAGATTTTTGGGATCCACGGTATATATCGTAGATATACCCAATCGTTTGAAAAATATAATAGGATAATCCTAGTGGTAAAGCAATTTCTATAAGTGGAATAGAATTGTTTGTATGGAATAAACGGAATAACCCCAGGAGGTTCTCTATTAAAAAGTTCCAATATTTGAAAAAAATGAGTATCCCCAGATTAATGAATAAACTTAGGTATAGAAATTGTTTTCGTTTATTTTTTGTCTGTGCTCTCTCTATCTTAATTCCAATCAGATAATTTGATAAAATAATGAATATGATTATGAAAATGTATTCAATTTTCACATACATATAAAAAAAGGCACTCGCTAAAATCAGGAAATAATTTCGATACTTTACAGTTAGTACATAATATATGATAAGCGAGCAGGCTAAAAATATAAAGTATATAATCGAATTAAATAACATCTAATTAGTTCTTTCTATAATAATTTAAAAAATCAATCATTGTTATTTTGTCAAAATCAGGCAGTTAAATAGCCTTAGTCAGTTATTTTTTAAGGAGCTATTTCATTTTTCCTTTTATACCCCTGCACAAATCCCCGACATCTTTAAAGTTCAAAAGTTCATTGAGATCAAAACGGATTTTAAAATGTTTTTCCACAGTAGTAATCATTTGAATATGGTTCAAAGAATCCCATACAGGAATGTCTTCCGTAGTCATATTATCATGCAGTACAATTGAATCGTCTTCAAATACTTCTATGAAAATCTTATTTACTTCTTTTATTATTTCATCATGTTCCATAATCTTCTTTCATTAATTTTCAAGTAATAACTTCAATTTTATTTTTTGCTCAAACAAATATTCGGCATTTCGTCAAAACTTAATCCAGATTTTGATGCCATAGTTAATTTCTATTCCTGTATATGATCATAAAAAAATTTGAGAAATAGAAATCTCTCCCGGTTTCCAAAGCCGGGTAAATATATTATCAATTGTGATATATAAAACGGGAATCAAATTGAAAATATTGTTTAATGCAGGTTTTTCACATTTCAATAGGATTGTTTTGAAATGAGCTACCTGAGGAGATTCAGCATTCATTCGTGAAGCAAAATTCAAACATTATATATTGATAAACCAACTGAAATATTCAATTATTCTGCATGAACAATTCCAGAGCCAATTGCTTTTTCAACCCAGGCGGAGGAATATTAAATGATCTATCTCAAAAATATCAGGCTGCATTTTTATCCCCCTTTATTACAAAATAAATGGTTAAAAAAAGTATCTGGATATCTAGCCATAATGTCCAGTTTTCCAGGTACCAAAGATCCTTGTCAACCCTCATCTGAATTTGTTCCGGATTTGTTATTTCTCCTCTATAGCCATGAATTTGTGCCCATCCGGTAATTCCAGGCTTGATAAATTGCCTTACCATATATTCATTAACAAATTTTGAATAATCTGAAGTATGTTTAACCATATGGGGCCTTGGACCCACAAGACTCATATCGCCTTTTAAAACGTTCAAAAATTGGGGAAATTCATCCAAACTTGTTTTCCTGATAAATTTCCCAATCTTTGTTTTTCTTGCATCGTTTTGTGTTGCCTGCTTAAGGTCTGCATCTTTATTTACCCTCATACTCCTAAACTTTAGACACTTAAATGACTTTTTGTCTTTTCCTGTACGTAATTGACTGAAAAATATAGGCCCCTTTGATTCCAAAAAAATCAATAATCCTAAAATTGGAATTAGCCAGGATAGGATAAAGATGATTACTAAGAAACTGATGATAATATCTAATGCTCTCTTCTTGATTCTATTCCCGACATCATCAAGTGGCTCACTTCGCAATGAAATTATTGGAAGTTCTCCAAAATATTCAATATGTACATCTCTGGTTATAAAAATATTCAGGTTTGGAACAATTCGAAATCTTATGCATTCCTTCTCTGCTTGGTACATTAAGCTATATATATCATTATCCTGCTCCGGAGTAATGGTGGAAAATATTTCCTGAACATCGTATTTCTTTGCAATTTCCAATGCTTTTTTAGTATCAGATAATATCGGGTAATGGGTTAATTCCCGGACATTCATTTTATCCTCAATAAAACCTATTATTTGGGTATTATGACCATCCTCCTCGAAGTATTTAGCAAGTTTCTTGGCTGTATCATTATAGCCAAGTANNATTACCCTTTTAAGGAGATACTCTTTCGTCATGAAATACTTATTAATGCCCAAGTAAATAAACCTGTTTATCAGGAGAGCACCTCCAAAACTTAATAAGGTAAAGAGGATGAATAATCTTGAAAGCTGTATTTCACGATAAAAGAATAAATAGAACATTACGAATATGATCCACATCAAATAAACCTGGATCGTTCTCTTTGTGAAAGTCTCAAAATTCAATATTATTTTCGGCCCATAAGTTCCAAGAAAAAAGGAAAGAAGCAACCAAAGAATATTNNAGTAAGCTTCCCTTGAATGGGCATCTATTCTACTGATCAAAATAGTATGACAAATCAGGTAAAATAGATTTAGCATTATTAGATCTAATAACACTAAAGTGAATTGAAGATATCGTTCGAATTGGCGATTCATTTCATTAAAAGTCTGTCAAGACTAAATCTCAAACAGGAATTATAAGGTTCATTTAGTGAAAATATACTGTTTCAATTTGCGTAAAGCTCAATTAGTTTATTAACGATCCTTTCCGAAGTCTTTCCATCCCACAAAGGCGGAACGGAAGATTTTTTCCATTTATTATTTTTAATTTTTTTTAAATATGGAATCAGGTTATCCGGATCCGTTCCTGCGAGCTCATTAGATCCCATTGTAATTGTTTCGGGGCGTTCGGTTGAGTTTCGCAAAGTGATACAAGGAATATCCAATACTGTAGCTTCTTCTGTTATTCCGCCAGAATCAGTTATTATTGCTTTTGCATTCTTAACCAAAAAAATAAATTGCAAATATCCCAGTGGCTCTGTAATAATTAATTTTGAATTCTTCAAATATTTCTGCTCTAAATTTTTTCTTGTTCTTGGATGAAGAGGAAAAATCACGGGGAAGTCATCACTTTCCTTTAAAATGATATCAATCAGTTTGCTTAGATTTTTTTTATCATCAACATTGGATGGACGGTGAAGTGTAATTAAAAAATATTTCTTATTTTTTAAACCATTTTTGTTCCAAAGAGAAGGTTTTTTAAGTTTCCCTAAATTCTGATATAAGGTATCTATCATGGTATTACCTACAAAATGTATTCTGCTATCTTCTATCCCGGTTTTACGTAATTGGGAATTTGCTAATTCGCTAGTAGTAAAAAAATGATCGCAGATAGAATCGGTAACTATTCGATTAATTTCTTCTGGCATAGTCATATCAAATGATCGGATTCCGGCTTCCACATGGACAACATCAACACACAATTTTTTTGCTGTGATAGTACAAGCCATTGAAGAGGTAACATCACCAACTACTAATACAAGTGAGGGCTTATTTTCCAGAAGCTCTTCTTCAAATTTAATCATTATAGCAGCAGTCTGTTGCGCCTGGGATCCCCCGCCACACTCAAGGTTTACATCAGGTTCGGGAATTCCTAATTGCTCAAAAAAATCATCGCTCATATTTTTATCATAATGCTGACCTGTATGCACCAGCCTGTAAGAAATATTTCTTCCTGAAGATTGAGCCAAATGGATCGACTTTATGATAGGAGCAATTTTCATAAAATTGGGACGAGCTCCAGCTATTAAAGTTATTTTCATTTCTTTTAGAACGGGGTAACCTATTATTTATTTCGTCAAAAATATTAGAGAAGATTCGGAATATTTACCTTCGATTTAGTACTTGTTTCATTTTTTCCTTAAGTACGAGGTATATAAATATTGAATTTCCATATAAATATCTCTTCCACATGCGTCTCGGCTCCTGAATAACCCGATAAAACCATTCCATGCCCCATTTTTGCATCCATAATGGTGCACGTTTCACATAACCAGATATAACATCAAAACTTCCACCCACGCCCATGATCAAAGGAATATTGATTATACTTTTATAAGTATTCAGAAAAATTTCTTTTTTGGGGGAGGTGATCGCTACAAAAAGAATATTTGCATTGGAATCGGAGATTTGCTTAGCAATCATAGGCTCCTCTTCTTTATTAAAATAGCCATTCCGATAACCAGCAATAATCTCCTTTCCGTATAGATTAGTATAAATATTAACTACAGATTTAACGGTCTCTTCTTCTGCGCCAAGAAAAAACATCCGATACTTCTTTTCCGCTGCCAATNNCCGCCACTCTTTCAGGTAAAGGTTTATTTAGGATATGGGAGGCCCATATAATTCCCATACCATCCGCATTAATAATATCACAATTAATAATAGAATCTTTTAATACATTATCTTTTTGGGCTTTGGCAACTTTGACGGCATTAATTACCACATGATGGATTGACCTTTTTTCTTTAATGGCTTTGTCAATTAAATCAATTGTTTGTTGCATGGTAAGCGCATCTACTGGTATATTACAAATTTCGGTTCTGTTAAATCCTGTCATGTCTTAAATATGTTGTTAAGGCATAGAACATCCATGCCTGCGCCCAGCGCATATACGATATTTTAGATGAAAAATATTTATTGATTTGATAATAGAAATAACCATTATGAGACTGCATATTTTGTATTGTCCAGCTCAAAACTTTATCTACCAGCTCTTTAGTTTCCATAAACTTGTTCAATTTAGCCACAGTGATTATCAATTGTGCAGGACAATGGATATCTATGGGGTAAACAGAGTTATCATAATATTTCGGAATGCCTTTGTCTGTAAAAAATGTTTTGATATAGTAATCAAATCCTATTTCCAATTGTTTCTTAAATGAATAATCATTTGTGAATTTCATATAATCAGCAATACATTCTAAATTGTATCCCGTATGAAAATTGTCCACCCATTGGTGAAAGGGTAGTGTACCATAGCTCCATGAGCCATTGGTTTTTTGATAATTACAACAAAATGTAACGGATTTCTTCGCTGCTTCCAGCAATTCAGGTTCTTGTGTTTTTTTATACATTCTTGCAAGGATCTGGCTGCCTAACAGCGACGCATTGAATACAACGCTTTTATCTATTGGAGAATAGGAAAATGCAAAATTTTGATTATTATCATAAGTACGGTTGAGATCCTTTAAAATAAAATTGCAGGGGCTTCTGGCCGTAGAAATCAGGTTATCATCCTTTGTAATTTCAAAAGCATCCAATAAGGCGCTTCCTATAAAGGTCGATGCAACTATAGTTGGAGTAAAAGCTGGGTGGAAAAAGGCTCTTGATTGCCAATCAAAGTTGTAGCCCCAACAAGCATCTTCATAATTCGGATTTTTTGATTTAATAATCTCGCTGCAAAAGAATTCTATTTTATCCAAAATTTGCTTTTCAGGAGCTATCATATAAAGATTACAATATCCGGCTAAAAACAAACCTAATGCTTTTGGATTGTAATCTTTTTTTACACCAACTAGCTTTCGAAAATTAATTGGCGAGCGTTTAAATAGTTGAGTCCAGGCTAATTTAAAAACCTTATTTTTGGAAATTATTGGAATTTTTTTGAATAAAATACTATTTAAACTATCATAAGGATCATATCCCTTAAATTCCTCCTTTTCACAATAGGTTTTAAGTTTCGTAAATGACTTAATTATTTGATTTGTCATTTAAAATAATATTTCTTTAATTTTTTTTTGGAATAACCATTTTTATCTATTAATAATTGACTTAATTATGTAAGTAAGCTCATTTACGCTCCAAAGCAAAAAAGTACAGGTAAAAATAGTCTTTGAATAATCCTTCACCGGAATTAATTGTGTGCATTATACTCGAAAGAGATTGAGAACTCTTTCTTTCACTTTTTCACTCGTAAATCTCTGCAAAGCAGCTTGATGATTAGTTTGAGCAATTTCTTGATACAAAATTTTATCTGATCCTATCTTAAGAATAAAATCTGTGAAAACACAAGGTTCATAGCTTTCTGTAAGAAAACCATTTATGTTGTTAGCAATTATTTCAGGTATGCCACCAGTTCTTCTTGAAATAATCGGCATCCCATAAAGCATTCCTTCAAGTATGGTATTCGGTAAACCCTCACTATAACTTGGAAAAATTAATACGTGAGATTCCAGGAGAAGTTTCTTTTTGCCTTCTCCATTAACATGGCCAAGAAATATAATATGAGGAATTTGTTTTTCTGTAACATAAGATTTTACTGATGATAACTCGGGTCCATCACCGGCAATAACTAAGGAGCATTTCCTATCTGGGAACTTTTTCAAAAATCCAGTAAAAGCATCAATAGCTATATAAATTCCTTTTTCTCTTACTATTCGCGAGAGAAATAAAAGCTTAATTTCTTCTTTAAAGGATTCAAATTTTTTATCCAAATCGATCTGATCTAAGAAGCTGGAATCAGCTACTGTCGTCTCAATATTAAATTTCGCATTTGCGGGAACGCCCAATGCTATTAACTTTTCTTTGAATATATTTCCTAGCACAATATATTCACCAGCTCTTGCATAGCTAATTCGAAAAAGAAAGTATTTGAAACGGCTGCTCTTGATGGTTTCTTCAAAGGGGTCTAACCACCCTCTGAAAAAAATAAAGGTCTTCTTCCTTAACAAGTGAGCAATAATTACGAAAATGGAATCTCTGTGAAATGACCTTGGGTCAAGTGTAGGATTTACCACTACTACCTTGTACCTGTACTTTATTAAATGGAAAGAAAATCTTATGTAATTTATTACTAGCCTTACAACAGTATTTACAAATGATCGCGGCTTAGCTTTACTTATATAAAAGTAATTGATGCTTTCTTCTTTATTTAATCTTAAAGTCTTATAATAATTTGCTACTCCGCCTGGCAGATTTAAATTTGGTACAATGATTAGGGTTTTCGGAAATTCCTTATGCGACAAAGCTTCTTATTATTTTGATTAAATCATTTGGTTTGCCAAATATCAACTTTTCGGAAATTTATTATTTCCGAACTAATTCTTGAGGGAGGTAGTGTTGGTATTTAGTATACTCTTATAAAAGGTAACGTATTTATTTACCATTATATTAATAGAGAACTCATTTTTGATTCTTTCTTGTGCGAAGAGTCCCATTTTCTTTCGAAGTTCTTCATTATCTAGTAGCATTTCAATTTTTTCCGCCAGTATTTGGGGATTCGATTGGGGAACCAAAATACCCGTCTTCCCTTCTTCCACAATTTCATTGGTACCTCCTCCAATACTGGCAACGACAGGCTTTCCGAGTGCCATATATTCAAGAATAGAGTTTGATACTCCCTCATTAAATGTTGATAATATACCTATATCCATTATTTCTATCAGGGATTCAATATTTGATTTTTCTCCTAAAAGTCGAAAATTATCTATAAACTTTGAATCTATGAGATCTTTTGATAAATTGGAATCAGTATTTTTCCCGATTGCAAGAAATACAACATCATCTCTTTTTTCAAGGATTATTTGCGCTGAATGGAAATAAGTTTTATAATCCTTTTTTATTGAGAATTCTGCTACCATTCCAACTATATATTTCTTATTAATTTGTAATTGCGTTTTTATGATTTCCCGATTAGTAGTATTATTTGACCTGTCGAAATTATAACCATTATAAATGCAAAGACTTTTTTTTCGAGGGGCATTATATGCCTTAAGACCAGCTTTTGAATTGCCGATAATATTATCAGAAAATGGGAAGGTTATTTGGCCTCTCAGCCAGTATCTGTTAAAAATCGTTTTCTTCCTTGGGGTATTGATGACCATCCCATTTACAAGTTTGATATGTAATAACTTACAAGCATAAATTGCATAGATTGCCGTCATACTATCCCAGCAGTGTACAATATCAGGTTTAAACATCTTGCAGATTTTATAAAACTGATTGAAAATAGAAAGATCTCTTTTTGTGTTACGAATGAGATAGTGAATCTTAATATTGAGATTAAATATTTCCCGGTAATGAACTTCTTTGCTCATCAATATCAGTTCAAATTCAATTTCCTTGTTCAAATTGAGAACTTTCATGAGTTCCACAAGTCTTCTTTCCTTTCCCCCTGATGTCAGGCAGTCTATAAAAAAAAGTATTTTAATTCCAGGCATTTTACATTTTAGAATGGAGAATAATTCTTGCTGAGAATAATAGGGGGTTTATACTTATTCAATAATTCTTTGGTCTGGTATCATCCCTCAGGTAAATAAAAAAGATTAAAAAAAGAATTAAGGAGTATTTTGATTAAATAAGTCTATTTCTCTTCTATGATTCTGGAATGAAAGGGAACTACAAAGATCGTTTCTTTCCGTCAGGATTTATTCTTTCCAGTAAAGTATTTTTTAAGATCACTATTAAAATATTTTTTGAATTGTTGATATGGCGAAAAAATCCAATAAAGACCATCCACGATTATGAAATTATCGATTGCATTAATTGTGTGAACTGAGTGAATTCCGTAATTATTCTTATTATTTCTATTAATATTGATTCTCATGTATGTTTCTTCTTCAAAATCAATTTGGCTTAATTGGTTCACTTTATTAATTGTGATCGATTCTNNTGTGAAGGACGGTATAGAACTCCATTCACTTCAATAATATTCCCGGCAGACCTTATCCCATCTAATCCTTTAATTTCGCCATTCCGGGGATGTGGTAAATATGGTCCCAATAATTCATTTGAATAAAATACCTGTAAAATATAATCAGAATTATCGTCAATGGTAGCGCCGAAAATCCAGAATTTGTCATTATGCTTAATAATTGTTGTATCCTTCAGAGGAAGGTTTAAGATATCTTTTACAAAAACTAATGATTCGTTGGAAGGGATGTATTCGTAGCAGGATAATTTATCATTTTTAGATGATTCTGGAAATACATAAACTTTTTCATTTTCCTGGAATATAAAAGGATAGGAGAGATGACTTTTGGTTTTTAAAAGAGGTTTAATTTTAATCTGGTTATTACCTTTAGTAACTGTCATTAATGAAATTTTTGCATAATCCTCTTTTTTAATAAATTCCTCAATAAGAATCTTAAAATACCCGTCATTGGAGGACAGAGGAAATGGATCTGCATCAAATTTATCAAATGATTTGTCTAATAACCATATAATGTCGCCATCAAAGGTCTTATCCCTAATTATATCCTTGATATCGTATTGGCATATGCCAATTACCCATTTCTTATAAAATAATTTCTCGATATATTTTGAAAGAAAACTATTCATTTTATTTTTTTACATAATTTCAATTTGTTCCAAATAACGACAATGATATTAAATTCGTTCCCGGACTATTGCCTAAAATAATCGTATTAAAGTTTGGGAAATCTTTAATGTTTCATAAATATCATATCAAAGGAATCCGATCTTTTT
>PKYU01000033.1 GCA_003132765.1 Chitinophagaceae bacterium
TTTTATATACCCTACAATTTACTCTGCAATTTTAGATTGGCATATCTCTTTTGAACATTTTTTTTATTAATTGAGTGGGAAAATATTATCCGAAATATAAATTGTGTGATCTCACCTTGCATAAATTCCCAATCATAGCATCTTATTCAACATTATCCCTTTAACATAGATGACAAAATTTATGAAGAATTTTGTATAGATTTGAAAATCAAGGATGTCGGATATCCGGACATTGTGTTATAGAAAGTTCGCGGGCGTTGCAGGGCAGCATATTTGAATAATATCCTTTTGTTTCGCTGCTATACCCTCATATACATGCCAGCCATCGGTTTGAAGGATGCCATGAAAGTCTTTTAAAATACCAATGGTATGTTTTTCCCCGCGTCGGGGCTGATAATCGAAATAGACCAGCTTATTAATGCTGTCATGATAACACCATAGGTATCCGTCATGTATTTTTTTAACCTTATTACTTTCCTTACCAAGTAAAACTTTTAAACCGGTTTCATCCACATGGATGTAGAAAGACTGAATGATTTCTTTTTGAAGGGGTGGACCAAGTACACTGAGCAACTCAATTGATTTACCCATCCAATCAATGGTTGTGTTATAAGGGATGAATACACCATTTCGCTCGAACCTTTTGTGTATGCGATGCAAGGGAAGGTGATCACAAAATTTATCAACCAGCATTTGCGCCAGAAGGCTTGATCCAGCCAGGCATTTAGCGAGTGGCCTTTCAGGGGTTGGTGCAGATATGATTTGAGTTTTTTCGCTCTGGTCAGTAACAGGTATTTTGTATATAGGAGTAACTATAATTCTTGCAAATAATTTTCCGGGAGTATGTTCAATTATCACCTGTTCCTGTTCACCTATTTTTATTGCGTTCGCAGGAATATTTTCCGGTTCCCTGGTTTCATATACCTTATCCAGGTATTGAATGTATTTCATCAGATCAGGAACATTCCTCTTTTTAATTTCTCCTGATCTTACATATTCTATTTTCTTTTC
This sequence comes from Chitinophagaceae bacterium, assembly GCA_003132765.1. Lineage (GTDB taxonomy): Bacteria > Bacteroidota > Bacteroidia > Chitinophagales > Chitinophagaceae > Ginsengibacter. The sequence continues at coordinate 1,012 of PKYU01000033.1, forward strand.
TTTGGAAAGATCGGTAGCAGGGGCAGGTGTTTCAGGTACAATATCCAGTGTAAGCTGAGAAGGATTGGAAACGAAGCGTTCGCTTTTAGAACCGTAAATGTGCTTAAGAACTTGTTGCAGGTGAAACTGCAATTTCAATACCTCAGCCTGTGCTTCTTCCTTTTCGTAAAGGCTTTGAAGGTACTTAGAATCGATGTATGTAGCTACTTCCATGCAGTAATTAATAATACTCAAAAGTAAAGACTGTACTGCATTTCAGCGATTATTCTTATACACAATTAGCTGGCATTTGTGAATAACGCGGGCGGTATTTTACACGCTTCAGAGCTACTCCTTTTAATATGAAAATAAGTTCATTATCAGAGATTGTTATAGTGCTGGATTTGTTATCATGAACGGGTATTTCAAATGTGCCTTTCTCAAGTCGTTTGTAAAAAATGGCAAACCCGTCGGGTTCGAAGCCAAGCAGCTTAATAGCATTACGGCGCTTGCTGATAAAAATATAAATATCACCATTGAGCACATCGCATTGCATTTGATAGCTGACAATGGCTGCCAGGCCGTGAAAACTTTTTCTCCTATCTGTGTTCCCACTATAAAATAGGTAACGGCATTTGTCGGAGATATGAATCATTTTAGAAGTGCTTTAAAATAGGTGGCATCAACTTTCTGAAACAATCTTACTTTAACTTTTGAGCCAAGTTCAAGTTCTGCAAATAATTTTGACTCTTCAACAGAATCATCAAGATGAACCGGAATAAATTGCCCTGGCTTAACATTGTCAGCCTGATATTTATTTCGCCAGTTATAGAAATTAGCTTTGTGGATCATATTAATCCTGCAGAACTCAGTTACGGATAAATTAGTATTCTGTGCCTGGAGGCTAAGTACTTCACGAATCTGAGATTCAGTTCTCCGAGTGTGCTTAATGGAATTCTTCATACTTTGAGGTTTGATTTTTGACCATGCAAAATAGGAAGAGCCGGCTTTAATTCAAATACGCCGCAACTCGGGTATTAACGGAAAAGGAAGGATTGTTATGTTGTTAATTAAATTGCAATAATTTGCTTTCATATCCGTTTATAATTTTTACTTTCTAACTTATGAAGAAGATACTTTTTATCATTTCAATTTCATCTTTGGTACTTTTTTCGTCTTGCAAAAAAGACAACAACAATAATCCAACGCCGCCCCCACCTTCTCCTGTTCCCAGCGACACTCTTACTGCAGGATGGACGAAAATAAACTTTATTGATACATCTGATCTTGTTGATATATTCTTTATTAACAATACCGGTTTTGCTATATCCTCAAATATTTATAAATCATCTGATGGAGGTAACACCTGGGCACAACTTACATCACCACCAGGCCTCGGTCCAAACCATTTTGAAAACATTGGAATGGGGAATGAGATGAATGCAATTTTCATTGACCCTCTCAATCAACTTGTTTCAACGCATAATGCCGGAGCAAGCCTCACTATTACGGCTCTGCCAACCACTCTATTAACAGATGTTTTTTTTGTAGATTCAACCAGTGCGTATGCTGTTGGTAAAAGTGTGTGGAAAACAATTGACGGGGGAGATAATTGGATAAAGCTTTATGATTTTACGGCTTCAGCTGGATACAATTCTCTTTTTTTTACCAATGAGCAAACTGGTTGGGTATTAAAAAAGGAAGGTGTATATAAAACAATAAATGGTGGTGTGGGTTGGCAATTAGTCAATACGGATACAATTAACCTTGGCTACGGAGGAGCCATTTTTTTTCTTAATTCGGATACTGGTTATATTTCGAATCCTTATTCTGTTGAAAAAACTGTGAACGGAGGTGCTTCATGGGATAAAGTTTTCACCTGCACATATACTACTTCTGTTTATCACGATATTCATTTTGTTTCAGAAAACGTTGGTTATATTACGGATGGCCCACGCATTTTTAAAACCACAGATGGCGGAAATACCTGGACAAAAGTAGTAGCACTGGCATCTTCATCATATTACTTAAGCGAATTGCATTTTACTGATGCAAATCACGGATGGGCTTGTGGTCAGAAAGGGACTATATTAAAATACAGCCAATAGTTAAATGACATTGCCGCAGCCTTAGAATCCGGAGATTTTCTTTAGTTTTTATAGGATTTGATTTTTTAATTCTTAATTATATAAGTGAGTATAATATTTTATTTCATCGTCATTTTATTTGGCTTGGTTGCAACCCTGGTGGGTTGTAAAAAAAATGAGCGGATCAATGGCAATCTATTGGTTTCTAAATAAGTTTTCTAAGCAACTATACATTATTCAATATTATTATTATCTTCAGATGGCCATCAGAGAAAATGAATTAAAACACCTTGTCTTCTACAGGCCACCGATTTCACTCTAAACAAATTCAGATGAATACCTTGTATAAACAAAAAGTCCGGGGACCGGTTCTTTTGTGGAAGATATCACTCATGGGCATATTTATTTTTTCACTGAATTATTTTTGCGATGCTCAGCCTGTCATCAGCTCATTCTCACCAGTATCCGGTGGGATCGGAACAACCGTGAGCATTGCGGGTTCCAATTTCAGCACGATCCCTGCAAACAATCTNNAAATGTAAGCAGTGCCTCTTCCAACAAACTTACTGTCACCGTTCCTTCCGGGGCAACATATCAGCAGCTTACTGTTACTGTAAATGGACTCACTGCTTATTCGCAAAAGCCATTTATTGTTACATTCCCCATCAGCAGCAATATCAGTTCCAATTCCTTCGCGCAAAGCGANNAGACGGAAAACCCGATCTGGCAACAGCAAATAATTACAGCACAGCGGGATCACCGGCATCTGTTTCTGTTTCACGGAATACCAGCAGCGGCGGCGCAATTTCTTTTGCAACACATCAGGATATTTTTACCGGTGTTCAAACTTTTGCACTTGCAGCAGGAGACCTCGACGGAGATGGAAAGCCCGATATGGTTTCCAGCAGTATCGTAGAT
>PKYU01000334.1 GCA_003132765.1 Chitinophagaceae bacterium
CCAAAGTCGGTGGATTTCTTAGGATAATTAAAGAAATGTCCAATATTCTATCCAAATTTTAGTCAGGAATAATTAATCCAGTTCAGGACCTTAATTTATGAATCAAATTACATTTTTTCATTTTACCCTTTCATGATAAAAGAATAAGAACTATAAAAATTCCAGGATCTGATTTTCTTTTTGCCTATTTCTTCCCTTCTTTTTTCAATTTCAGCAGTTGGAACTCTATTTTGATAAATCGCTTTTATCAGCATCATTTTCTACAAACTGCGGCTCATTTAACTGGACGATTCTATTAGCATGTTTTTTTCTGACTTGCATATTCAGTAACTCCACCAAAAATGAAAATGCCATCCCGAAATAAATATAATTTTTCAAATGAAGGTTCTCCGCTTTTTCAGAATTCCAGCCCTCGATAACGAGGCTAAGCCCAATCATTACGAGAAATGACAAGGCAAGCATCTTAAATGTTGGATGTTTTTGAATAAAAAAAGCAATTTTAGGACTAAATACAAACATTATCACCAATGCTATTACTACCGCCGCAATCATAATCTCCACATACTTCGCAGTACCACCGGCCGTGATAATGCTGTCAAATGAAAACACGAGATCAATGAGTATTATTTGAAAAGCAGCCTGCGAAAATTTATACAACTTATTATTGCTTTTTTGCAAATTATAATCATCACCTTCCAGCTTTTGATGAATTTCATGAACAGACTTATAAATAAGAAATAAACCTCCTGCGAGCATTACCAAACTAGCAAGGTCAAAACTTTTGGCAAATACGGTGAAAATAGGTTTACCTTTTTGTGATAGTAGCCAGCCCAATCCTAACAACAAAATACTTCTCACTAAAATGCCCTGAAGAACCCAGAATAACCGTGCCTTTCTATGTTTTTCAGCAGGAAGCCGGTTAATTATAATACTTACGAAAATGACATTATCAATCCCTAGGATAATTTCNNTATTACCAGGATAAAAAAACTAATGAGACTTTCGCCGGTGAATAAATAACTCATGATCCTTTGTTGACTGATATCAATTTTATTGTATCGATTTGCAGATTTTTTTTACGATAGTTGGCCCTTCATAAATAAACCCTGTCCAAACCTGGACTAGGCTGGCCCCTGCGCTGATTTTTTCGGCAGCATCTTTACCATTTAAAATGCCGCCACTGCCTATTACAGGAATGGCACCTCTCGTTTTTCTAAAAATATAATTTGTAATCCTCGTCGATTCAACCATCAGAGGTTTTCCACTAAGCCCGCCTTCCCCTGCTTTGCTAATTTTTTTTTCTTTTGATACTAAGTTCTTCCTGCTAATTGTTGTATTTGTAGCTACAATACCATCTAATTTTATTTCCATGGCGAGGTCTATGATATCATCCAGTTCCTCCGTTGAAAGATCCGGTGAAATTTTTACCATCAGTGGCTTCTGATTTTCCTTGGCCCTGTTCAATTCCTGCAAATGGATAAGAATTTTTTTTAAAGAATCCTTCCGTTGCAGGTCACGAAGACCTGGAGTATTTGGCGAACTCACATTAACCACAAAATAATCAACAACTCCATGAAGGAGATTAAAACAAATTTCATAATCCTTCCATGCATCTTCATTGGGTGTTTTTTTATTTTTACCAATATTCCCACCTATAATTAATTTATTTTCATTTTTACTTCCATTATAGTTTGATTGTAACTGTTTAAATCTGTACAACCGTTCAGATATGGTAACTACTCCATCATTATTGAATCCCATCCGGTTTACAATTGCTTCATCTTTTGGCAAACGGAATAATCTTGGTTTTGGATTTCCTTCCTGAGGCAGAGGAGTTACAGTTCCAATTTCTACAAACCCAAATCCTAAAATCCTCAATTCATCCAGATATTTTCCATTTTTATCAAACCCGGCTGCTAATCCAACAGGGTTAGAAAATGTGAGTCCAAAAAGATTTCTTTCCAGGTTTTTTCCAGAAGGTCTGAAATATTTTTGAAGGAACTTTCTTATAAAATTATATCTGCAGGAAAACTTAAGGAAATTCATTGAAAGATAATGAACGTTTTCAGCATCAAAGCAAAACAAAATATTTCGCAGCAATTTATACATAATGGCGGCGAAGATAATTCATTCGAATTTTTATGTAATGAAGAAAGATGATTATTCAGTATCGTAGCGGTCTACACTTTCTATTCCGGGAAGATTTTTTAATTCCTGCACCAGTTCCTCCAGTTCATCTTTGTCATGAACATAAACTCTGATATTGCCCTGAAATAATCCTTCCTTTGCTTCTATCGTGAGTGCATTAATATTAATTTTCAGATCTCCGCTGATTAGGTTAGTAATTTTATTGATAACTCCAACATCGTCCAGGCCTACTATTTTTATTCCGGTAAGAAAAGAAATCTCCTTATTTTTTACCCATTTTGTCTTAACTACCCTATGGCCATAATGAGATAGTAGCCTGGCTGCATTTGGGCAATTAGTCCTGTGAATTTTAAGGCCTTCACCTTGTGTGATAAACCCAAATACATCATCTCCCGGAATCGGTTTACAACAATTCGCCAGCGTATACATAATTTTATCGCTGCTTTCCCCGAAAATAATCAGTTCTGCTTCTTTCTTATTATAATTCTTGTTTTCTGTTTCGTTCTTTTCTTCAACAGCAGGCTTATTGGGTTTCGGTATGGAAATTTTGTCGCCAAATACATTAAATTCTTTCAGTTCTCTGAGGTCTATTTTTTTTATCGCAATATCATAATACAAGTCAAGAGGAGATGCAAGTTTATAAAATGATGTGATCTCATCTATGTTAGTATGAGACATCGCTGCACCCATATTATCCAGTTTTCGTTGCAACGTATATTTTCCTTCTTCTGCCACTTTCCTTTTTTCCTCTTTTAAGGAATCTTTAATTTTTGTTTTTGCTTTAGTAGTTACAACAAATTTGAGCCATTCAATATTAGGTTTTTGTTTTGTAGATGTGATAATCTCTATCTGATCCCCGCTGCGTAATTTATGGCCGATGGGAACCAACTTATGATTCACTTTTGCCCCAATACATCTTTCGCCAATTGCAGTATGAACCGCAAAGGCAAAATCAAGAGCCGATGCCCCGATTGGAAGCATTTTCACATCTCCCTTGGGCGAATACACATAAATTTCTTCAGCCAAAAATGAAACCTTAAAATCCTGGAGAAAATCAATCGAATTAGTATCCTGGCTGGTTAACATGTCGCGAATCTGCTGAAACCACTTATCGAACCTGTTTTCTTCATCAGTACCCTCCTTATATTTCCAATGAGCTGCCAATCCTTTTTCAGCTATGTCATTCATTCTTTTAGTTCGGATTTGTACTTCTACCCATTTACCCTGGGGGCCCATTACAGTTGTATGAAGCGCTTCATATCCATTGCTTTTTGGATTGCTCAACCAGTCTCTCAATCTTTCCGGTGCAGGATTATACTCATCCGTAATCAGGCTATATACCTTCCAGCAATCCTCTTTTTCTTTTTCCGGAGGAGAATTTAGGATTACCCGGATGGCAAATAAATCATATACTTCATCAAAGGAAACACTCTTCTTCTTCATTTTATTCCAAATAGAATGAATGCTTTTCGGCCTACCGTAAATCTCAAAATTGAAGTGTCCCCTGGTTAAATTTTCCTTAATAGGTTTTATAAATTCATTGATGTAGCGTGTGCGCTCTCTTTTTGTATTATCCAGTTTCTGCGCTATGTACCGGTAACTATCCGGTTCCATATATTTCATGGCCAGGTCTTCCATTTCGGTCTTTAGGTTATAAAGTCCCATTCTGTGCGCCAGTGGTGCATATACATAAACTGTTTCAGAAGAAATTTTTAATTGCGATTCACGCTTCATACTATCAAGAGTGCGCATATTATGAAGCCTGTCTGCCAGCTTTATTAAAATAACTCTTGGATCATCCGTTAGGGTAAGCAAAATCTTTTTAAAATTCTCCGCCTGCTTTGATGAGTTGGCATCAAGTACATTTGAAATTTTTGTGAGTCCGTCAACAATTTTGGCAATTTCGCTGCCAAATTCTCTCTGCAGATCATCTAAGGTGAGATCCGTGTCTTCAACTGTATCATGAAGTAAGGCACAAATAGTACTGCGGACCCCTAGACCAATTTCTTCCACGCAAATCATGGCGACGGCCAAAGGATGCAAAATGTAAGGTTCACCACTCTTGCGGCGCATGGTCTTATGGGCTTCTGCGGCTATTTCAAAGGCTCGCCGAAGCAGTTCTTTATCTCCCGGCTTTAATTTCGGTTTTAATATTCTTAAGAGGGCGCGGTAATGCCTGAGGATTTCTTTTTTTTCCTCCTGTTCGTTTAATGAATATTTCGGTATGTCAAGGGTAGTTTCCATTGAATACGAATTTACATAGAAAAATGCTGAATGAAAATGTAAAAGAAAACTTCAATTTGTTACAGTGGAATGAATTTCACATATAATTTTTCTATTATGAAAACAAATGATGTCATTGTTTAGTTTGAATTTATGATCTGAAAAAATCACTTATTGGTTAAGAACATTTGTGGAATATAACTGGTATTCAAAAATTAAAAATCATACATACCAATCTTTTTTTAACATAAATCGTTTACTTTTGCCGCCCCAAAAGCGCATGTGGTGAAATTGGTAGACACATCAGACTTAGGATCTGATGCCGAAAGGTGTGGGGGTTCGAGTCCCTCCATGCGCACTTTTTCCAAATCAATTTTCCCCCGGAAAATTAAAATTGCCGTATACGCGGCTGCAAAAAAATAATTAATGGCAAGTATAACTAAAGAAAATATTGGCAACCTGCACGATAAACTGATCGTTAGGGTCTCAAAAGAGGATTATTACCCAGCTTTTGAAAAAGCTGTAAAAGATTACAGCAAAAAGGCTATTATACCCGGATTCAGAAAAGGAATGGTTCCCACCGGAATGATCAGGAAAATGTACGGAGCTACCATTTTTCATGATGAAGTAATTAAAGCAGTTGAAAAAGAAATCCAGGATTATCTTGGTAAGGAAAAGCCGGAAATCTTTGCCCAGCCTTTACCGATGGAAAGCGATCTCAGAAATATTGATATGGCCAATCCCGTTGAATACGAATTTCCTTTCGAAATAGGGATGAAGCCGCCGGTTTCTGTAGACGCCTTTTCAACTTTAAAACCTTCATTGTATAAAGTGACAGTTACTAAAGAAATGGTAGAAGAGGAGATCGAAAAACTAGTTACAAAGCATGGTGACCTTAAGGATGCCGAAACTATTACCGGGCCTGAAAATGTTTTAAATGTTACTTTCCAGGAATGCGATACTGAAGGAAATCCATTGCCGGATGCTTTGTCAAAAGACAATTCAATCCTGGTAAAATATTTTGCTGAAGATTTCAGGCCAAAATTGTATGCATTAAAAAAGGATGATTTTACAGTGCTACAATTAAAGAATGCTTTCGCAGAAAAGGAAAGAGAATGGATATTGTCTGATTTAGGACTGGAAAATAATGATCAGGCTGCCTCAGAAAAATATTTTAAAATGACCATAATCAAAATTGGTTTGGTTGAAAGAAAACGGCTAAATGAGGAATTTTTTAACCAGGTGTTCCCCGGAAAAGAAATAAAGTCAGAGGACACATTCCGGAATGAAATGAAAGTATTGCTGCAACAGCAATGGGATGCCGCAAGCCGGAGCCAGTTGCATGATCAGCTTTATCATTCACTCATAGAAACTTCCATGCCCTTGCCGGATTCGTTTTTGAAGAGATGGATAGCTATAGGCACCGAAAAGAAAAAGACTGCGGAAGAAGTAGAATCTGAGTATCCCTCATTCATAAATCAGCTAAAATGGACCCTTATCAGCGATAAAATAATCCAGGAAAATAATATCGATGTTACTCCCGAAGAATTGAGAAATTATATGAAAGAAGAAATTATGCAGTATTTCGGGCAGATGAATATCGGGGATGATAATCAATGGATAGAAAGTTATATCGACAGGATGATGGAAGATAAAAAACAGGTAGAGAGGAGCTATAGAAAAATCCTGACAGAAAAACTATTCAATTTTATTGAGAGCCAGGTTACGCCTCTTGAAAAACTGTCTTCACCGGAAGAACTCCTGGCTGTGCAACACCATCATCAGCATTGATTCCAATAGGTAATTTTTGTTTCTTACAATAAAAAAGGTATTTACTTAAAATCTAAGTAATTACCTTTTTTGGTGCCTCAGAGAAAATTTCTCTCTACAATTTTACACTCAAACCTGCTGCTATCAAAGATTGCAACTGCAAACCGGGAGAATCACGATTTGGGCCAAAAAGCTTAACGTCATCATCATAAATTAGATTGAGACTAAGACTGGCTGTAAGTAATTTAGAAATTTTTGCAACAAACATATTATTCATCATTACATCTACGTTCTGTGGATTATGTTGGTAATTTGAAAATAGATCCAGCCTTCCATTATAACTAATGGTTTTACTTAAATCTTTGATATAAGTTATACTCGCAAAAGCCCCAATTTCACTTTTTACCTTTTTGCCAGGTGTTACGCCATAAGCCCCTTTTGCAGATAGAGTATCATCAGTAACTAAAATCCACTTGAAAGTGATTGGGGATACATNNCAAACCTTTCGCGGGCTTATAATTCAATCCGGGACTTAATAAGATGTAACCTGGTGCAAGAAAATTGGATAAAAGATCTTTACTGCCATCAGTATTGTAACTGTATCCTTTCGAAAACTGTGAATGAAAATTAAATAGTAAAGCAGCATCTAACTTGGAGTTTAATGCGTATCCTGCCTTTGATAAAATGTCAATTCTGTCATCATTTTTCCTTGTCCCAAGACTGGTCGTATTTACCAGGCCATAATTAAAATCAATTGTGTTGTCCCAGCTATATTTGTCTTTTTTTAAAAACCATAAAAACCAAGGTAAGTAGCAAATGACAAAGAAAAATCATCGCCACCTGCAGCCCAATTACTTTGACTTCCCTGGCCAAAATTCAGATTGAAGAGACCTCCTGTTTTCCAGGTTTTACCACTGTCAATTTTTTCCTTTTTGATTTCTTTGGTAGCGCCGGCGCTAAGGTCTTTTATCGTCTGATCCTGTGCGTAGCTATTCATACTAGCTGCGATGAAAAAAGAAACGCTAATTAAAAAAGAAAATCGGTGAAAATAACTTTTACTCATCATACGTTTTTTAAATTTTTTGCAAGGGTACTTTTTATGTCCTAGATATCCCAATGTTCTAGATTATTTTTTACTTAATCCAGGACCATAAATACTACAGAGACTACCGGTTTTATCTTAAATACCGTATTTTGCCAACGAAAAATATTTTTAACCATTAAAAATTTGATCATGGATGAGTAACTTCAAAAATTACAAAGTTTACATGGCCTAACGGCAGAACAATCAAAGGGAATACTTGGAACAATCACAGGATACATAAAAGAAAAATTTCCAATGATAGGCGGTGCTATTGATAACCTTTTCCCGCAAGGTACCGGTACGCCTGCAACGGGCAGTAATGCGACCAACCAGGCAACTGCAGATGCTTCTAAACAAGGAAGTGGGGACCTGTTAGATAAAATATCCGATTTTATACCTGGCCCTGCCGAGGAAAAGATAGAAGAGTTAGCAAAAAGCAAATTGGGGAGTCTCTTCGGCGGAAATAAAACGACTTAACCTAAAGAGATCATTAAAGAAACCGGGATCTAAATTCCGGGTTTTCTTTAATTTTCGTCTACCCCCTTAATGTTTCCCTGGCAATAACAATCTTTTGAATTTCACTTGTACCTTCTCCAATGGTGCATAATTTGCTGTCTCTGTAAAATTTTTCTACAGGGAAATCTTTCGTGTAGCCATAACCGCCAAATATCTGGACTGCGTCGGAAGA
>PKYU01000462.1 GCA_003132765.1 Chitinophagaceae bacterium
AGCGGTTCCTGTTGTATAACTTGCCCCGGTAATTCCCGCAATAAGCCGACCCACAAAAAGCCAACCAATCGTAGGCGCAAAAGAAAGAAACAGGTAATCAACACCAAAGCCAAACAGCGATATTAGGAGAATTGGTCTGCGGCCAAATTTATCACTTAAGTTTCCCAAAACTGGTGAAAATGCAAATTGCATGATCGCATAGGCAAATGTCAACCAACCTCCATACCGTGATGCCATACTAATATCGCTATGTATCAATTCCCCGATAAGTTTTGGCAATACCGGAATTATTATTCCAAGGCCTGTTACATCTATCAGAAGTGTAATAAATATAAATCCAAGCGCTGCTTTTCGTTTGGGAGGCATCTGTGGTGACTTTTTAGATATATATTTTTTTTACCTAAAGATATTCGTTGTAGAATAGCTTGCGTGAAAATTATTTCAGATAATTATTTTCCAAGAAGCAAAAGTCAGTAAGAATTTATTATTGGCAAATACACCGAATTACGTTTTGAAATAAAAACCACCGGTTTGCCGGTGGTTTTGGCGCCTTTTGCGCCACAGATTATTTTGATGAACTAAATGCTAACCAATGGTAAGCACCGGAGTCCACGCTCTATCTGTAGATTGCATGAATACCTCCTTTTTATTTGATGAATAATAAAGTTAATAAAAATCAAATTCAAATTGGATCATCAAACAATAATTTTTTTAATCAATTTTTTCTTAAGATCATATTGCAGGTCAGGATGAAGCGAGGAAATGGCCATATCAATTTTCTTTAACTGGAACTCATACAGATTCTGTAATGGTTTACTTTTTGGAAGTGGTATGGAGAATTGCATAATAGAATTACAAAAATGGATCAGCAATTCTGTTTCCGCCTGTTTCGATCCCGTAAAACGAATGTTCCTGTTTACATAACGCAAAATTTTTCTTATGCTTTTTTTTATGTAATAAACATTTGAGTTATTTATTTCCGTAAAGGAAAGGGTAATTTCCTTTTTTATATTGTCTATATAATTATCAATATCACCGGCCTCAAAAAGTAAATAGGTAAGTAACTCCTTATTTTCTTTTTTGAATTTAGCTAACCGCAGGCAAAAGGAAAGAAGTTCCTTTTTGTCCAATTGGCTCAAACCGGCATTTAATTCAGTAATTGTTGCTGCTTTCATTACAGTGTAAAGATCATTAAACCAGGAAGCTAAAATATCATTGCACTAAAATTATGTTGAATTAAATAGAAAAGGGAACCATATTGGCACCCTTTTCCTGGTAAATGCATGGGAAGTATTATTGTTTTAAAACTTTATTATTGAAGAGAATTCCACCTCCGTCACTTGAAACATTTAGAATATAAAGGCCGGGTTGTAATCCGCTAATATTTGAGAATGCGTTTATGGAAGTTCCGGAACTAACAGACCATTTTTCGGCAGCTACCACTTTGCCGGTAATGTCTATGAGTCTTGCTGATACCAACTCGTTAGTTGCACCTGAGAAACTAACCGTCAAAGAACTGTGAAATGGATTCTCTAAAACTGACACTGAAGTCTGATCTGAATGCACAATAACAGATACAGTCTTGGAATAGGAAAAATTTCCATCTTTGTCATTTTGCCTGATTCGGTAGAAATTAGCGCCGTTTAATGGTACTGGATCAAGGAAGCTATAATTTCTGACAGTGGAGCTATTGCCTGATGCACTAATTGATGCGATTGAACTCCAACCGAAATTACCATCCTGGCTTTTCTCAACAGCAAAGCTGCTTGAGTTAATCTCCTGGGCCGTTGACCATGCCACATTTACCCCACCACCAATTTGACTCGCTGAGATGCCCAAAAATTGCACAGGCAGCGGTCCCGGTTCAGGGCAAAGCGCAAACTTAACGTCATCCATTGCAAAATCATTACCACAACCTCCAACAACATCATCTGTAAGGACTATTCTTATACTTGATACTTTAAATCCAAGGTTGGGAGGTAGCGTGAATGTGTCGCCCAACGATACCCAGGTGGGTGCCCATGGAGGAGTTTGCTGAATAGGAGGTGCAACATAAGGAGATCCATTTAATGGAGCCCATGTCGTTCCGTCTGAAGAAAGATATTCAACACTAAAGTTCAGATTTGTAAGTAACGGATTCGGGGCGCATACGCCAAGTGTATCCACATTCATAAGATAAACACTGGCAGTATAATCTCCCGGCGGAAAAAATCCCTGGGCCAGATTAATTGTGTGCATATAAAAAGTTTCGGCCTGTCCATTTACAACCAGCATATCACCATTAGTATTGCCTGTATGATCAGGAGAATATTGCCATTCAGGCTTTTGTTGGGTACTATTAATTACCCTGTAAATGCCTTCCGCTGCAAGAGAGCCAGTAGCTTGGTAAGTTAATGCAGTAGGAATAACATCCGGCCAGCTTGTTGGAGTGGTACCGGCGCCAAAGGTTTCCAAAAAATAAACTGTCTCATTACTACACCCAACCTGGGCGTATATTTTGGCAGCAATTGAATTGAGAAATATTGAAAATATAATTAATAATGAGGTACGAATAAATTTATTGAAAGAGGTAAAAGATTTTTCCATAAAAAAGTTTGAATGAGTAAAAAATTATGGAATTCTAAGGGAAAAGGATAATTGGAATCTAAAAAATAATTTCAAAAAAGAAATACTGAATAAAGAAAAGCAAATTATTATAGGAAAATGGATTGCAATCTCCTGAACTGATAGTTATCAAATTTACCATAAAAAACTTATAATCAGAAAATAAATTTTGATTTCCATTTTACTTCCCTATTGTAACTAGGATAGGCATAAGTATTATCCTTACTCTTCTCATAAATATCTTCAGGCGTTTGTAAAATTATCTCCTCAACTGATTTGGATCAAATAAAGTCTTATACAATAATTAAGTTGGTTAGCTATTTCAGAAATTGATGATACCTTGCAATTACTACCATGAAATATTTTGTTGAAGAGAAATCAATTGTAAGAAAAATCTGGGGAAAAAGCGATACGGTGCTTTTCATCTTTGCTGGCTCTGCTGCTGAATTTGCAGTGAACAAAGCAGTTGATTGGCTATATTTTACAGGGAAGCTTCCCACTGACCCTTTAGGCAGATTATTTTCAACAGTCGGTTATGCCAGAAGAATTGTTTTTGCAGAATATGAAGATGCGCTTCATACTATCGACAGTATATATTCTATTCACAAAGGAGTTGAGAACAAACGTGGCATGACTATACCAGATTGGGCATACCGGGATGTACTTTTTATGCTTATACATTACAGCGTAGCCTCTTTTGAAGTCCTTGAAAGAAACCTTTCCAGCGAAGAAAAGGAAGAAGTGTTTGATGTTTTTTACAGGTTGGGCAAAAGAATGAATTTAAAGAACCTTCCGGGAAATTATGGTGATTGGTTAATGGTAAGAGAACATGACCTGGAAAACGATATTGAAAATAGTAACTATACCATTGATTTGTATAAACAATACAAGAAGCACCTTGGCCCGTTTAGATATAATGTATTGATTGAAGGCCAGATAATGGTTATTCCAGAAAAAGTCCGGCAATTACTTAATTTCCGAAAGTTTTCCCTNNAATCTATAAACTTTTTCGCACATTAAAATTAGATGGTATCCTAAAAACGATAATCCTTCCGTCGAATTATAAAAAGGAATTTAAGGAATTGGATACTTCTTTAATTTCTGCAAATTAACGGGAATTGCTAGTCATCCTTTCCACTACCTGAGCAGTAATAATTTAGATAGTTTCTAAAATTATTATGAATACCTTCAACTACTAATTGCTTTTTATCTGACCCAATTTCTTTATTAAGCCGTTATAAACTCTGAATTTGAATTCTTACGTTATACCGGTATAAAGATGTACCCATTTTTTTATTATTATCTTATAGAAATATGTAATTTTCCTTCAAATTCAATATCCAGGTATTAATGCAAAATATGACGCAAATCATACAGAATTTCTTGATTTAGATCGAAAGTTTACATAATTTTCAAAACTGATTTACCTCTGCACTAACGGGAAAGATTTATATTTTTCTACTAAACCTGTTAATCCTCAATTTGCTACCCTAGGAAGTCCTTTACTTACTCCCAGCAGTAAGCGCGCTTGATTTTGTGGATTAATTTCCATCTATGAATTAACGCGATTTAGTAACAAGGGATCGGTAAATTAATTTCTAATTTGAAATCAATTTGAAAATCTGTTTAAATCAAGGCAGTAGAATCTACCTTAAAAATATAAAAAAATGAAATCAAAACTATTCCTGATCTTAATGGCTGTAGCGTCGCCTATAATTTTGAATGCACAGGTTACACAGATTAATAACAACAATAGTCTGCAGGTCGTTGTTCCATTAAGTAATGGCAAAACAATTCTATACTCAAAAATTGATAGTTCAATCTGGGCAACAGATGGGACTTTGGTGGGTACAATGCTGATATCTTCCACAATCAAATTTGATAATGATGCCTGGAGTTTGCTTAACGGAAAAGTTATTTTTCGTGGATATTCTGCTTCTACGGGTTTTGAATTATTCACTACTGATGGCTCTTCGGTAGGCACCACTTTAATAAAAGATATCAATTCGGGAAGCGCCAATTCCGATCCGAGTGAATTTGTGCCGCTGAACGGGTATCTATATTTTTCAGCTGTAACTACAGCTGAAGGCAGAGAATTATGGAGAACTGATGGAACGTCCGGAAATACAACTCTGGTAAAAGACATTAATCCAGGCGCAGCGAGCAGCAATACTGATGGAAATTATAATTTGTTTTCATCTGGCACATTCCTTCTTTTTGCAGCCACTACACCTGCTTCCGGAAATGAATTGTGGATATCAGACGGGACAAGCGCCGGGACTGTCTTGTTGCTTGACATAAACACCGGAAATTCAGGGGCAGATTCTTCAAATCCTGACCATTTCACAAAAGTGAATAACACAATATTGTTTACGGCTACTGATGCAACTCACGGAAATGAAATATGGAAAACTGATGGCACTGCCGGAGGAACAGTCCTGGTGAAAGATATTAATCCGGGATCCGCAAGTTCCACCTCTTTTGAATTATTTCCTGGATTCTCGGAAAATTTCTTCCTAGGCTTCCACATTTTTAATAATAAAGCTTATTTCAATGCTACCGACGGCGTTAGTACGGGAGAAGTTTGGACAACGGACGGTAATGAGGCGAACACAACCCTTATAAAAGATTTTACAAATAATCCGACCGGCGTTATATTTCCGATCTTACTCAATGCAGTAAATTTACCTGGTAACTTTACTTTCTCTTTTGGTGATAACGTGAGCCGCTCAGAATTATGGCAATCTGATGGAACATCGGGTGGAACTGTTTTGATTAAGTCATTTACTCCACCCACTGCGGGGTCAACACCCATAATCTTTTTACCCATTTCTATTGATTTTGCAAATGAAAAAGTGACTTATCCTCTTTTCCAGGGAAATAAATTTTTCTTAAGGGCAGGCTCCACAGCAAATGGTAATGAACTTTGGGTTTCTGATGGCACTTCTTCGGGAACCACCATGGTAAAAGATATAAATCCAGGGACCGGAGANNGAGATGGATTAAGTGGCAATTTTTCTTATGTATATACTACGACCACTTTCTTTTTCGCTGCTAATGATGGCACTCACGGAAATGAATTGTGGCAATCCGACGGTACCAGCGGGGGTACATCCATGGTTTATGATATTAATTCGGGCGCTGCAGATTCCGACCCGGGTTTGGATTTCTTTGTTTCAAATGGCAAAGTGATATTTACTGCAACTAATGGTGATGATCCGGTTCAAACCGATCTTTATGTAGTTGACGGAAATTATCAGGCTCTACCGGTTAAGTTAACAGATTTCACTGTCAAGCCATATGGCAATGATGCTTTACTACAATGGAGTACTCAGCATGAAATAAATACAAAGAATTTTACTATTCAAAGATGCTATGATGGCGAGCATTATGAAGATATCGGGTACGTGAATGCTATTGGAAATAGTAATTCTCGTAGAAATTATTCCTTTGTTGATCCCGGAATTATGATATCAGGAAGATCAATTGTATACTACCGGTTAATCATAACTGATAATGACGGAAAGACCGAAGCAAGCAATATTATTTCACTAAGAATTACCGGAAATACTCAGTGGAATGTGCAGTTACTTTCAAATCCGGTCCAGAATTATGTAAGCTTAATGGTGAGTGGAGTTTCGGGAATCCTGCAACTTTCTATAAGAGACATCACCGGAAGAATTATATATAGAAACAGCATGACAAATTTAAATGGGCAAATCACGCTTCCTGTTACTTTGCAAAAAGGTATTTACCTCCTTGAATCGGAATTTAACAATGAACGAAAAGTAATTAAGTTCATAAAGTAAAAATTGATCATGGTATAACAAATATATCAGGAAGCTATCTTTAAAAGATGATTAACTAAATAATCATCATTAAAATCAAACCCGGTTATATTTGCCTAATGCTTACTATAAGTGATCTATTCATTTATCCCATTAAATCATTGGGAGGTATATCTGTACCATCTGCTATACTAACTCCAATGGGATTTCAATACGATCGGCGTTGGATGCTGGTAGATATGAATAATAGATTTTTATCCCAAAGAGAACTGCCAGAAATGGCCCTGCTCCAGGTTGAAATATCCAATTCTGGATTAAGAGTATTTCACAAACTTGATGCTAATTCCTCAATAAATATTCCTTTTGCCCCATCACATTCAAAAAAAATAATTGTCGAAATATTTGAAGATCATTGTGAAGCAGTATTTGCAAGTGGAATTACAGACGAATGGTTTTCCGAAATGCTTTCGATCAAATGCAGACTGGTATTTATACCTGACACATCAATACGATTGGTAGATAAAAAATATGCTACCAATGATGAAATTACCGGTTTTGCTGATGCCTTTCCTTTTTTAATGATCGGGCAGTCGTCTCTTGATGATCTAAATCAGCGTCTTGAAAAACCTTTGCCTGTTAATCGCTTCAGGCCAAATATTGTTTTCATCGGGGGAAGGCCATATGAAGAAGATGTTATGAACCATTTTATCATTAATGAAATAAATTTTTATGGAGTAAAACCTTGCGCAAGATGTATTATACCAACCATTAATCAGGAAAATGTTCACCAATCCAAAGAGCCTTTACAAACTTTGGCAACATATCGGAAAAAGAACAATAAAATTTATTTTGGACAAAATTTGCTTGCAGAAGGAAG
>PKYU01000581.1 GCA_003132765.1 Chitinophagaceae bacterium
AAAATATACTTATACAATTGGTATTTCATATCAGAATTTGCAGAACGAATTTATTTTAAATATCCAGGATGCTGTTCGCGAAAAGGCGAAAGAATTAAATGTAAAACTTATTGAAGTTGACGGGCAAGGGAAGGCTGAAAACCAGATTTCACAGGTTGAAAAGTTTCTGGCGTTGGATGTAGATGCCATTATTCTGATTCCTTTTGATAAATATGGTTCTGCTCCGGTTGTTTCAATTGCAAAAAGAGAAGGAAAACCAATTGTGGTAGTGAATGCGATAGTCGTGAATTTGGATCAGGCCGATGCTTATGTTGGTTCAGATGACAGTGAAGCAGGGCGGATAGCCGCAACCCATATTTGTAAATTACTTAATGGCAAAGGTAATGTAGCTATTATTCGTGGTCCTAATGGCCATTCTGCCGAAATACAAAGAACTTCCGGAATTATGGAAGTACTTAAAGATTATCCTGAAATAAAAGTGCTTTTTGATCAGTCAGCTAATTGGGATAGAACTCAAGGACTTAACCTNNAGTACCGGAAAAGAGATTAATGCAGTGATAGCGCAAAACGATGAAATGGCATTAGGAGCTTATAAAGCAATTGAAGCAGCAGGGAAGAAGGATAAAATAGCTGTAATTGGAATAGATGCAATTTCAGATGCCCTTAAAGCAGTGAAAGAAGGAAAACTTTGTGCAACTGTTTTTCAGGATGCAAGGGGTCAAGGTGCAATGGCGCTTGACGTTGCTGTAAAATTATTGCAGGGAGAAAAAGTAAAACACTCGAATTATATTCCTTTTCAATTAATAACTAAAGATAATATAGCAAACTTTAAATAATATGGCAAATAAACAATTAATTAAAGAAACATTTGAAAAAGGAAAGGGTATATTACAATTGATACCCGTCTTTGTCCCCCGCCGCTTTAGCAAGGCAGGGTTAAGGCTGCGGCTGCATCCTCATGATNNAAAAAGGGGATCAATAAAAGAACGATGGTTTTCATCAGTAATTCCGGCTATGAATGGTGAACTGGCCCCACCTGATGAAGGTATGAGCTATGTGTTGCCTTTTAGTAAAAAAATATCCGAAAAATTTACACTAAAAGAAGTCCAGGATGTTTTGGGTGCAGACCTTGTAGGTTCCGAGCTGATGAGTAAATATGGTGGATGGCCAATGTATTCGAAATTTTTCGATTTTCAGGCGCCTTTATTTCATCACCTACATCTCGATTTTGAGGCAGCCAAACGTGTTGGGCGATTAGGAAAGCCCGAAGCATATTATTATCCACCTCAAATGAACAATTATCCGGGCGAATTTCCACACACCTATTTTGGTTTCGACCCCGATGTTACGAAAGAAATGGTCAAGGAACGTCTTCTGATGTACGAATCTGGCGATAACCGCATTACCGAATTGTCGCGTGCTTACCGCATCGAACTGGGAACTGGCTNNCTACGAAAACATATCCTCTAACGAAGTGTACCCTTACGAATTTCTTGTAGAAAATTGCCCGGACAATAAAAAACGCGATATAGACTACGTTATGAGCCTTATGGATTGGGATAAAAACGTTGATCCGAATTATAGGAAACACTATTTCAGACCACCTATTATTGCTGAATCTAATGAGCAATACACTGACAAATGGATTACTTATGCTAACGATTATATCGCTGCCAAAGAATTAACTATACAGCCCGGACAAACTGTAACCATTAAAGATAAAGCTACTTATGGATGTATCATTGTTCAGGGATTCGGAAAATTTGGTGTTTACGATGCTGAAGCAGCCATTATGCTTAGGTATGGCCAGGCAAGTGCCGACGAGTATTTTGTAAGTGAAAATGGAGCCAAATCAGGCGTAATAATTACCAACAACAGCAAGTCTGAACCTATGGTTATATTAAAACACTTTGGCCCAAATAACTCCGATATGCCAAAGCATGTCTAAGGCAGAAGAATTGCTATATTAATGAAACTATAAACAATAATTATAACTTCTAAGTATGAAAAAACAAAATTTTGAAATAAAAAACAACAAAATCAAAACAGCTTTTGAGAGTTTAAAAAAGAATAGTCCCGAAAAGCTGAAAAAGAGATTAAACCTTTCTTGGAGCAACTGGGGTTTTGGAATCGAAAACCTTGAAGATACAGCCAAAAGATTGCAAAAAAATGCCATTCAATACATCGAATTGCATGGCAATCATTATGGCCCCGATTTAGGCTATAAAGTTAACGATACCTTAAAGATTTTAGGAGACCATAATATTAAAGTGGCCGGTATTTGCGGTATGTTCTCGTTCGATAACGATTTGTCGAGCAACCGGGCCATTCATCGCCAAGCAGCAATTGATTACATCAAACGCGAAGTAGAATTTACCAAACTTGTAAGCGGTGAATATATGCTTATTGTTCCGGGAGCTGTTGGAAGGCCAAATTCCTATGATGACACCGAGTTTGAACGTAGTGTTGAATCTCTCAGTGTAATTGCTGATTTATTTGTTGAGAACAACATTAAAGCAGCCATTGAGCCCATTCGTTCCGCTGAAGTCAGTTTTATACATACCATTGCGGACGCAAAAAAATATATCAATGCAATTAATCATACGGGCATAGTCTACATCAATGGCGATGTTTATCACATGCAATCGGAGGAATCGCATATTGGCGAAGCATTGATTGAGGCGGGCAGTCAACTTTTAAATTTGCATATGGGTGACAGCAATCGTTGCGCTTTAGGCGATGGTTCATTGGATTTGGATACTATTATTATGGCTTTATACCTTATAGGCTATAATGTAGAGGGAAACTTTGTTACTCCGGAACCTCTTGGCCCAAGTGGAGATCCATACCCAGCTATGAATGGGAAACCAGACGGAAAAAAACTTGATGCTTTAGTGTGCAAAACAACATTGTATTTTAGAGAGAGAGAAGAGGTTCTACTAAATTCGTAACATTTCAGAAACGACAAGAGTAGCGGGTATTAATATTAAAACCCAAAAATATTCAACCATATAGATTTTTTTTAAACGAGCTTTTAATCAGACAAATCATGAATCAAAAAGAATATAGCATGAATAAGAAATTAGCAATAACGTTGGAATTGATGAACGGCATACTTTTTATTTTATTTTTATTTCCAATTAATTTGCGAGGTCAGGAAAAGGCAATGCATTCTTCGAGGCAAAAGGTTTCTATTGAATGGAGTAATGGCAAGCCTTCGGGAATGATCAAGGTTTTAAACGGTAGCTTAACGAAAATTGAAATTATCAAAGGACATGGAAAAATTATAGATAACCGTTTTGAATTTACTTCATCTGGTGCCGCTCGTATTGAAATCGAAATTGACAAAGCTCACATTACTCCTGGTCCCGGAGCAACACTCATTTCTGTTAAAACAAGTAACTTTCCTTTTTCATTTTTTTTGAGAGATGTCAGTAAAAACTTCCCTATATATATTCCGGATTATTCAGTTGTTGTGCTTAAGGATTCAGATAACCGCTCGTTTTTTGAAGTTCAATTAAATATTCTATCCCGTAAACTTCAGGGAAAATTACAAAAGATCGAATCAGCGCCTGAGGAATCCTTCGCATCTGTTGAAAAGCGAACATTGAATCAATCAGTACCTACCTGGTTAGGGATATCCAGGGATTTTCGTATTTTTCAGATCACTGAAAGCATGTCGGATGTACCGCTCGGGGGAAATGTTATTACTCCGCTATTTTCTTCCTCTCCGCTTATTCTGCCCGGACTTGGGCAAAGCCCTGTCACCTATTCATATACTTTGGGGCGAGGCATCAGTGTTGAAATAAATACTACCACACGGCTTGAAGAAGGGGTGTTGCCTATCCTGCATTCCACGCATATTGATGATGATATAGAATACTATTCCACTTCCTTTGTTGCATTAGAGAAATCTTCCCTTACTGAACAAAAGGGTACCTGGTATCTCGTCGCAGATCAGTATAGCGTAGGGCATATGCTTACCAAAGATCAGGAAGAAAGCCTGAAGCCCAAACTAAAAGAGGCTTTTAGCACCATAGAGGAAACGGTTCTTTATTTCAGATCGGAGATAACAAATACAGGCAGAGTTCCCCGATATGCCTGGTTCAAAACGATTAAACCGGGGAACGGATATCCATATACTTTTGATCCGAACACCGGATTATCAAACTATTCCGGCGACAGCGTCTTTTGTGTCTCTAAACTAAACGGAAGGCCATTACCAAACGAAGAAGTCGCTATTTTACTGCAACCCGGCGAAAAGGCTGTTTTTGAATTTTTTCTTCCTCATGCTCCTGTTTCGAATGAACGGGCTTTGGCACTTTCAGCACAATCCTTTAATGAAAAATTTATCGAATGCAAATCATTCTGGCAGGCTAAATTGAACAAGGCGGCGCAGATCCGTGTACCTGACNNATCTTGATTTGATCACCTACGGTAATGAACCGGATGGTACACTTGCTCCTAACATTGGAGTATATTCACCTATCGGAACTGAAAGCGCTCCTATCATTCAATTCTATAATTCCATGGGGTGGCCGGATATCAGTAAACGGTCATTGACCTATTTTCTCGACAAGCAGCATGAGGATGGATTTATGCAGAATTTCGGGGGCTACATGGTGGAAACAGGGGCAGTTCTATGGTCCCTGGGTGAGTATTTCAGATATACTGATGATAAAGAATGGATAGAACAGATAAAACCAAAAGTTCTTAAATCAGTTGACTATTTGTTGCAATGGAGATACAGGAATAAAGTTGACAGCCTTCGTGGTAAGGGATACGGAATGATCGCCGGGAAAGTGGCCGATCCTGAAGATGACTTTCATCAATTTATGCTTAATGAATATGCCTATCTTGGTTTAAGCCGTGTTGTCGAAATGTTGGCTGCAATAGATCCAGATCAATCTAACCGAATCAGAAAAGAGGCTGAAGCATGGAAAAACGATATCCGGGAATCATTTTATAACGCAATGGCACTTTCTCCGGTAGTTCCGCTTGGCGACGGGACCTGGTGCCCGACTGCACCCCCCTGGACAGAGGCTACCGGTCCCAGGGCATTATATGCCAACAGAGAGACCTTTTTTTCACACGGGACATTTACAGTTCCGGATGTACTGCTGGGGCCGTTGTATCTGGTTTTCTGTGAAGTGTTAGGTGTTAATGAGCTGGCATCCAAAATGATGCTGGAGTATCACAGTGAATTATTTTATCAGAATAACGCAGTATTCAGTCAACCCTATTATAGCCGCCATAATTGGCTTCAGGCAAAACTTGGTTTAGTTAAGCCGTTCCTAAAGACTTATTATAATACCTTTTCTGCCCAGGCAGATCGGGAAACTTATACATTCTGGGAGCATTTGTTTCATGTTTCACCTCATAAAACACATGAAGAAGCATGGTTTCTGATGGAAACAAGATGGATGTTATATCTGGAAGATAATTCAACCCTGAGATTATTGAATACGGTTCCACGGAAATGGATGGAAGACGGAAAATCCATTGAGCTAAATAATGTGCAAAGTTATTATGGGCCCTTGACAGTAAAAGTAAATTCCGAAATCGGGAGAGGTTATATTGAAGCAACGATACAATGTAATTCAGATAAAAAGCCTAAAGTGGTGACGATACGATTACCTCATCCGAATGGTAAAAAAGCCGTTAAAGTAACAGGTGGTGAATATGATCCGGATACAGAAACAGTCACAGTGCAATCATTTAATGGAAAAGTATATGTACGGGTTGAATATTAATAAATCTGTTTACGTTTCGGTCTGCAAAATGATGAATATTATCGGAATCGTTATTTTCTATATCTGTTCTGTTTGTTAAATTATAAAAAAAGTGATTTGTAGTATATCTCTTTATAAAAAAACTGTTTTTAAATATAATATATGAACGGAAGTACATTGGATTTAATTACCGTTATTACCTATTTTATTATAATTCTTGGTATCGGATTTTGGTCAGGTAGAGGTAAGAAGGGTAGTGCAGCTAATTACTTTGTCCTTAAGGGTACGTTACCTTTTTGGGCAATTGGAGCGGCATATGTAGCATCCGGGCTTAATCCTGAGCAGTTAATTGGAATGAACGGTATNNACTATATGATAGGCCTGCCTCTTGTTAACTCTTATCTTATTGCTATAGTTGTATATAGCGCTTTGATCTTTGGGTTCTTTCCCCTTTATCTACGGAACAATATTATTACGATGCCCCAATACCTTGGGCAGAGATTTAATCTGCAATGTCAGCGTATTTTCAGCGTACTGTTACTTGGCAGTTACATTCTGTTGAATCTTTCAGTCGTGTTGTATGGTGGGTCAAAACTTTTGCAAGGAGTTTATGGAGTACCAGTCTGGAAGGGCGTTTTGGTTTTGGGATTAGTTGCCGGCATCTATACTATGTATGGGGGTATGAAATATGTAATTAATGTAGCGGTATTTGATTTTGTAATGGTATTTGCTGCCGGTATAATCCTTTTTGTATTGGGTTATATGAAGTTGCCTCATGGTTGGAGTGATATAGTCGCACAGGCACCTGGTGGTTTTCACTTAATGCAGCCAATGAATAACCCGGTTATGCCATGGCACGCAGTCCTATTTTCCTTATTAAATTTACAGTTGTTTTACTCCTGTATGAATCAGGCATTAGTTCAAAAGGGATTAGGCGCAAAAACAGAATGGGATGTAAGAATGGCAATAATTCTTGCAGCAGTATTCGTCCTCTTTCGCCCTTTTATTGAAATTTTTCCAGGAATGATGGCAAGGGCTTTGGCATATACTGGACATGAAGAATTCCGTGTATCGATGGATAAAATCGATAACGTGTATCCAATGCTGATTACCAATCTTATTCCCGCTGGTTTGAAGGGATTTATCTTGGTTGGAATCCTGGCTACGATTATGTCCACCACTTCGGCTTTCTTAAATTCCATCTCCACCGTATTCACTTATGATATTTACAAAAAATGGATCAATAAAAATGCAGATGATAAAAAATTGGTAAAAGTTGGCATATTAACAATATTGGTAGTGATGATCTTTAGCATTATATATGCACCTGTAATCGAAAATTTTGGAGGAATATTCATATACTTCCAGGCTGCTTCCACATACCTGGCTGTACCGGTTGCAACATGTTTTTTATTTGGCATGTTTTGGAAAAGAACTACGCCGGCAGCAGCACTTACGGTTATGATTGTTGGCATCCCTTTAGGGCTGCTAATCCGTTTGGGCATAATACCCGGCCTTTTTTTCCCGGAGGTGATTGCTAAATATAGCCTAACCAATTTTTATGTAATAGGTGGTATTACTCAGTTCTTTTGTGCATTGATTATAGTACTCGTAAGTATGTATACTAAACCCAGAGAGACATCCGAGATCATCTCGTTGACCTGGTCGAAAGAACTCCTGAAATTACCACCAAATGAAGGCAAGAGACCCTTTTTGCAGTCCGTAGGACTTTGGTGGACTATTATGGCAATTATATACGCTATTTTTTATTATATGTGGTGGTAAAATAAGTTTTAAAAATAGAATGATTCACGTTTAAATTAACCGGAATTTTAAATATTTATAATGGAAATAAATAAGACGGTCTTGTGTCTTCTGGCTCATCCTGATGATGCTGAATTTCAGTGTGCTGGAACACTTGCATTACTTGCAGAGAAGGGTTGGGAAATTGTAATCGCAACAATGACCCCTGGACAAGCGGGTTCCACAGAACTGGGCCCTAAGGAGATTAGTGTTATACGCCGTGCAGAAGCCGCCAGCTCTGTAGCTTTATTGGATGGCAAATATCACTGCCTTGAATGTGAAGATGTATTTGTAATGTATGACCAACCTACTTTGCTCAAAGCAATTGAGCTCATTAGAAACATTAAACCAACAATTGTATTTACAGCCAGCCCTTCAGATTATATGATTGACCATGAAGTAGCAAGCAAGATAGCGATGACAGCTTGCCTTGCGGCTGGAATACCAAATATTAAAATCAGCCATACAACTCCTTATAACACCATTCCCTACCTGTACTATTGTGATGCCATGGAAGGCAAAGATATACTTGGCCAGGAAATCAAATCTGATATTTATGTTGACATTAGTTCAACCATAGATATAAAGGAAAAAATGTTGTGCTGCCATAAAAGTCAGCGTGACTGGCTATTAAAAATATCGAGGGTGGATGAGTACGTCTTTATGATGAAAAACTTTTCAAGAAAGAAAGGAGGAGAAATCAATTTTGAGTATGCCGAGGGCTTTCGTCAGCATCGGGGTTTTAGTTACCCTTCGAAAAACATCCTTAAATCAGAATTGGATAGATTGGTTGCTACGCATCATTTTGAATAGGTAATAAATCTGAACTAAATAAATCATGATAGTTTCAAAGAGCAGAATTAATAGTGTTGAAGTCCTGATAGGAGAAAATGATCACATTAGGTTTGTAATAGCGCCGTCTGCAGGGGGGAAAATATTAAGCGTTTACAATAAAATCCTTCAAAAAGAATTTCTATGGAGCAATAGAAATTTGCTTTTTGATACCTACCAACCGGGCGCTGATTATGATACAAATTTTTGGGGCGGTATTGACGAACTAATTCCAAATGATATTTCTGAAACTATCGACGGAAATGAATATCCTGATCATGGAGAATTATGGACCACCCGTTTAGAATATGATCTGTCTGATGATAAAATTTCTGTAATTGGTAAACTAAAATTAAGTGAACTCTATTATAAAAAAACGGTTTCTTTAAAAGCACATTCACCGGAGATTGTACTTGAATATACAATAAGAAACGAGTCGATTGCAACGAGGCATTTTATGTGGAAATTGCATGCAGCCTTAGCTATTGAGCACGGAGATAAGATGATTTCAGGTGCATTGAAAGCAAAGTTGGTATACCCTGAACTTTCAAAATATAAAGACTTTGATGAATTCCATTGGCCGGAAATAGACAATAGTGATGCATCTATTATTCCTCCGAACAACAATACACTCGATTTTTTCTATTTGTATGATATTCCTCAACCTAAAATGCAATTGATAGGTATTAATGGCAATCATCAATTCAGTTATACCTATGATAAAAAAGTATTTCCTTTTCAATGGTATTTTGCGTCTTATGGTAAATTCCTCAACCACTATACTGCAATATTAGAACCCTCGACCAATATGCCTGTAAGTGTTAACGAGGCTAAAATGATAGGACAAAGTGCGGTCTTGGAACCAGGCCAGGAGATAAATACCCTGGTTACTATTTACGCAGGAGAAAATAAAAATATTTAAATGAATAATAAAAAAGTTTTAATCACAGGTGCAGCATCGGGCATTGGAAGAGCAACTGCCGTCAGATTTGCAAACGAGGGATACGATGTATGTTTAAATGATATACAAGCT
This sequence comes from Chitinophagaceae bacterium, assembly GCA_003132765.1. Classification (GTDB taxonomy): domain Bacteria; phylum Bacteroidota; class Bacteroidia; order Chitinophagales; family Chitinophagaceae; genus Ginsengibacter. The sequence goes on from PKYU01000581.1 coordinate 9,400, forward strand.
GAAAAATTAACAGCATTATTAAATGAACTCCCACCTGGCAATCATTTGAACTTTATTGGAAGTTATGCTGATGAAGAAGTAATATTTGAAGGCGAAAAAACCATTCAACAAAACTGGGGGACTTTAGATGTATTAATTAATTGTTCCGGGGCATCCGAAAAAACCAATCCAATTGAAATGGATATTGATCGCTGGCGAGTGATTTTCGACTGTATGGTGAATGGATGTATACTAATTTCCAAATTAGCCGTAAAATTCATGAACAATGGTGGAAGAATTGTTCATTTATCTTCAATCCATGGAACCAGAGCAGAAATTCATGGAAGTAGCTATTCAATGGCAAAAGCTGCTATAAATCAATATTGCAGATCAATGGCATTAGAACTGGCCGACAAGGGAATATTAGTAAATGCCATTGCTCCCGGTTTTGTAAATACACCCATGTCTGTTATTGATGGAGAAAACGAAATAGATACTAAGTGGTT
>PKYU01000158.1:0-756 GCA_003132765.1 Chitinophagaceae bacterium
CGTAAATGAGGATGCAGTTTTACAGCCCATATCTCCATACGGCTATCACAAGTTGCAGTCAGAAAATATTTGTGAAGAATACTACCGGCTTTACAATATTCAAACATGTTCTGCCAGGATTTTTTCTGCCTATGGAAATGGTTTAAAGAAACAATTGTTTTGGGATATAGCCCAAAAATTAAAGAACAGCAAAAATATTGTTCTTTTTGGAACAGGAAATGAATCAAGGGATTTTATTCATATAATTGATATTGTACAGGCTCTTGAATTAATTATGACAAAAGGATCATTTAAGGCAGGGATTTATAATGTTGCTAATGGAGAAGAAATCACCATTAACCATGCTGCAGAAAAATTGCGATATTTCCTGGGATCTACAAAAAAAATGGAGTTTGGAGGAAATGAGCGGGATGGCGATCCATTGAATTGGAGAGCTGGAATTTCGAAATTGGCATTACTTGGATATAATCAACAAATAAGTATAGACGAAGGATTATCGAATTACGTTAAATGGCTCAAAGAAGAAAGATTGGCATATTATACCAGTATGATGAAAACTGGATTGGCGGAACATATTATATCCAGAACCTGATTGCTGCTTNNGATTTTCACCGAAGACACTCATCAATTTGACGAATTAAAAGATATTACAAAATACCCTTTCCTTGTGCGAGGCTCTCATGTTATAAAATTACCCCTCCTAAAGCGGGTTGTAAATACAATTGGCCGGGCTGTAAATGGTAAAAATATTTTCTC
>PKYU01000158.1:788-3071 GCA_003132765.1 Chitinophagaceae bacterium
TGAAATTATTAAAAATGGGAGATACATAGTTTTCAGCAGTCAGTCAGCAAAGAATGACTTTAATGAAATTTATCCCTCTAATAACCTAAAACAGTTTGTACTCAATTTCGCAGTAACACATCCGGAATTGAAGGAATGTTATTCCACAATTGATAAGTTTAATATCCCTCAACACTTTTTTATATGCTGCAACCAGTTCTATAAACATAAAAATCATGTAACTATATTTAAGGCAATTCAGTTGCTAAAAAAAGGAGGCTATAATATTTGTGTTGTATTTACAGGTAAGGAATATGATGACAGGCACCCGGATTTTTTTAAGGAATTATCTGAAATGGTTAATGTTCTTGAAATAAAGGATCAGGTAAAGATGCTTGGCTTTATTAACCGGGTAGATCAATTGTGTCTAATGAAGCATGCAGTAGCCGTAATACAGCCATCTTTATTTGAAGGTTGGAGTACTGTTATTGAAGATGCAAAAGCTTTACAGGTTAAAGTTATTGCTTCAAATATTAGTGTACATCGGGAACAGCTTGAGAAATATGGTTTATCTGTTTTATTTCAGACATCCAATGAAAATGAACTTGCAAAATCTATGTTAGCTGTTGATGCAATGGATACAATTGTGCCGGAATACGATAAAAACATAATTGCCTTTGCTGAAAACTTTAATATGATAATTGATACAATTTCAACTGTTTAATTTGAAGCTTTCCATTATTACCATCAACCTCAATAACATAACANNTCACAACTATTTCCGGATTTTGAATACATTGTAATTGATGGTGGCAGTACTGATGGAAGCAAAGAATTGATAGAAAAAAATGAAGAAAAATTAAGTTATTGGCTTAGTGAAAAAGATAGTGGTGTTTATCATGCCATGAATAAGGGAATAAAAAAAGCAACAGGTGATTATTTATTATTCTTAAACAGTGGGGATTATTTAATAAATAAAAGCATTTTGCAGGAAGTAAGTGATAAACTTGATGGAAAAGAAATTATATATGGAGATGTGTTTTTAATTATGAGTGACACTAAATCCTGGACGGGCGTATATCCGGATAAACTCTCATTTCAGCACTTTGTTGATGGCTCATTGCCGCACCCCGGCAGTTTTATTAAAAAAAATCTTTTTGATAAAGTGGGTTATTTTGATGAAAACATAAAAATTGTTGCTGACTGGAAGTTCTTTCTTGATGCAATATGCAGGTATAATGCATCCTACAAACATATCGATAAAACTATTTCTGTATTTTACCATGACGGCATTAGTTCTATCTCGCAAAATCAGGAAATCATGGCAAATGAAAAGAGATCAGTTTTTCTTAGTGAGTATCCCTTGTTTATAGAGAATAGTAAAGAGTTGTCAAACCTCAGGGCATTTAGGAACAATCCACTCATTTCAAAATTTGTGAAATTTGCAAAGTCTTTTGGATTGCTTAAAGATATCTGAATTACAAATTGTCTTTTCCAATTTCTATTCATAAATGGTAAGTATTATTATTCCTCATTTCAACAGGTCAGCTTTATTAAAAGATTCAATAGCCTCAGTGCTAAAACAAACAAGTAAGGATTGGGAATTGATTATAGTGGATGATGAGTCAAATGAAAAGGAATTTGATTCAATTAAATCATTGGCAGACCTTGATACAAGGATAAAATTATTAAAAAGAGTTTCTCAGTATAAAGGTCCGTCTGCGTGTAGAAATGAAGGGGTTGCTGTTTCAAAAGGGGAGTACCTTGTTTTTTTAGATTCTGATGATGCTCTCGCACCTTTTTGCATAGAGCAACGAATTCAGGTAATGGAAGAAAATAAAGTTCTGGATTTAGGTATTTTTTTAATGCAGGAATTTACAAATACTCTGGGCGACAGCAATAAGATTTACAATGATAAATCAACAATGGAAAACCGGGTAAATTGTTTTCTTGAAGGAAATAATCCCTGGGCAGTGACCTGCCCTATATGGAAGAAAGACTTTTTTAAAAAGACAGGCGGCTTTGATGAACATTTTTTTTATATGGAAGACCCGGATCTCCACGTGAGGGCCTTGTTAGAGGAAAATGTGCAGTACAAAACTTTTTATGAGCACCCCGCAGATTGTTATTACCGGACTAGTGATTCTGCACATTCCAGCAGGAATTTTTACGAAAACTCTATTAGGTACCGTATCAAATTTTACATAAAAACAGGCAACCTTATTTCTAATACCCCCGGATTGTACAAAAGGTATAAAAAGAGTTTAGAAAAAGGGGTCATTCAATTTTTTCAACATCTCTTGC
>PKYU01000565.1 GCA_003132765.1 Chitinophagaceae bacterium
ACTCCCTCAAACACCTGACAACATCGGAAGGGCTTTCAAGTAATATAGTATTGAATTTGTGTAAAGACGATAAAGGGAGGATGCTTATCGGAACGTTAGGGGGTGCGCTTAACATTGTTGATTTAAAGAACAGAACATTGAAATGGCTGGGAATAGCGCAGGGAATAAGTAATAACAATATCAGGAGTTTACTATCAGGCAATCCCGGTCAAATATGGATTGCTTCCGCAAAAGAAGTTGATATCATTGCCGTGGATAGCGGGGAAATAAAACATCTTACCAATACCGAAGGTGAAAGAATTGGGACGAGATTATATTTGAAAGATAACCAGGGTCATGTATGGATGAGCGATAGTTATGCCGAGGTTGATATCATTGATCTGAATGGCGGAATATTTAAAAAGCTGAGTACTCAGCAGGGATTGAGCGTTAATCTTATTTATGGTTTATACCAAGATGACCAGGGAAAGATTTGGATCAGCAACGGTGATATTGTTGATCTGAACGCAGGTACAATCAAACATGTGGATAGTTCACAGGGACTGAAACTTATACCTTTTAGATTTTTTGAAGATGAAAAAGGCCAAATCTGGATCCTTGGAGGAATTTATGATAAAGTTGGTGCTTACATATTTAACCAGAAATCCGGGACATTAAAACATCTGACCACATCAAACGGACTGAATGGTGATAATGTGTTTGGTATTTATAAGGATAAAATGGATAATATCTGGCTCAATTGTTATGGTGGAATTTCTGTTTACGATCCTCGTAATAAAACGTTTAAAAACTTAAATGTTTCCGGGGGACTTAGTGATGATTTTGTTTGGAGTTGTATGGAAGATAACCAAGGAAATATGTGGGTTTTGTCTATTGGACATGGCCTGGATCTCATTGATCCTAAGAGGGAAACCATCAAGCATTTTATTACCGGAAAGGGGGAAAGATTTAATTCCGTCGATCAAGTTTTAGTGAAGGATGAGAAGGGGAAAATATTGATGAGTAGTAATGGGTATGGCATGTATATCATTGATCCTGCAAAAGAAACTTTCATCAATTTTACAACTAAAGAAGGATTAATTAGCAACCAGGTACAATCTTTAACAGAAAAAAATGGAGTTATCTATGCGGGAACAAACGAAGGATTGACCGTTATTACGCCGATCAGCGAAAGCAAGGAAAGCTCTGAATGGCGGGTAAAATCNNTTTAATTCCAATGCCGTTCTGTTGACAAAAAAGAATCAAATCTGGTGGGGTGAAGGCGGTGATGGCATCGTTATAATGGATGAACCAAAAAAAGATACGATCATACCTCCTGCCTACATTACCGGTATTGATATTATGGAACAACCCCGGCCTTTTGCAAATAAACAGTTGTTTCAGAACAATCCGGATACTGTATGGAGCATGACCATGGATACTTTTTATGTAAATGGTACAATGCCTCTTGATACAGGCTATCTAAAAACAAATCATATCAGTTGGGATAGTGTAACTGGTCCATGGGCCCTCCCAATTAAACTAACCTTGCCTTATGATCAGAATGTTATCAGATTCCATTTTACAGGAACACATCTGGGGAACCCGGAGAAAACAAGATATCGTTATATACTTGAAGGAATTGATAAATCATGGAGTAATATCAGCGACAAGTCTTTTACCGATACATACAGGAATCTTTCTCCCGGCCCTTATACTTTTAAAGTTTCCAGCAGGGGTTTTAATGGCTTATGGAGTAAGCCGGCATCACTGAGTTTTACTATCACACCTCCATGGTGGCAAACCTGGTGGGCATATTCATTATACATACTTGTGCTTGTGCTTGCAGTTTGGGCCTTTGTTGCCTACCATTCCCGTAACCTCCGCCGTGCCAACCAGGTGCTGGAAAATAAAGTGGAACACCGTACAGCCCAGTTACATAAATCCATTGAAGATTTAAAATCCACCCAATCCCAACTTATACAATCCGAAAAATTGGCAAGTCTCGGAGAACTTACGGCTGGAATAGCCCATGAGATACAAAACCCGTTAAACTTCGTAAACAACTTTTCAGAAGTAAATACCGAATTATTGGTGGAAATGAAAGATGAAATGGATAAAGGAAATATTGTCGATGCAAAAGTCATAGCTGATGATATAATAGCAAATCAGGAAAAAATAATTCACCACGGCAAACGAGCTGATGCTATTGTAAAGGGAATGCTGCAGCATTCGCGGTCAAGCACAGGCAAAAAAGAACCCACCAATATCAATGCATTAGCTGATGAATATTTGCGTTTATCCTATCATGGATTAAGAGCAAAGGATAAAGAATTCAATGCAACCATGAAAACTGATTTTGATCAGTCAATAGGCAACATCAATATCATTCCGGAGGATATTGGGAGAGTGCTGCTCAACTTATACAATAATGCTTTTTATGCAGTGACGGAAAAAGCAAAGCTATCAGCCTTGAGCTATGAGCCAACAGTCAGTGTTTCAACAAAAAGATTGACTGATAAACCCGATAACTATCGGGTGGAGATAAGAGTAAAAGACAACGGCAACGGCATCCCGCAGAAAGTTGTAGACAAAATTTTCCAACCCTTCTTCACCACCAAACCTACGGGAGTAGGAACTGGATTGGGATTGAGTTTGAGCTATGATATTGTAAAAGCGCATGGGGGGTAGTCCCGTCGCGATTGGCTGGGGGAACTATCGGGATAACAGAGGAAACAAAAGTGGGAAAAAATTCCGAGTTTACTGCTAGCGTCTTTCAGCAACCTATTGAAACAACAACGTACCGAACTTTTCATAATCATGAAAATTTGCCCTGGTTGCCTGCCACGACCACTCTGACGCCTTCCTGTCATAATCTATCCTATAAAAATTTGCACGCCAGCGAGTACCAATTGCCGGTGGAATATGGCCCAGGGGTGCGAGTAATTTATAAGGGATGAAAAATTCAGCCGTCCAGGCAATAACCTGGTCATTGCTTTTAAATACATGTGTGGCATGCCTGGTTCTCCGGAGGCCCTCGTAGTGCCATGGTCGCCATCCCATAAAGTTTCCTTTAAAATTTGGTACCAGTATGGGCAATTCGTAATTAAATGGTGATAGTTCATATTCAAAATATACAGGCACTGATTCATCGGGCCAGAAGAACGCCTCAACAACATCTTCATTATAAAGGTCCGAAAAATCTGAATGCAGGGTTGAGGTCAGGACACTGTCCTGGCAATAATATAGGCAATATATCCCGGAGTCGGAATAGAGTATCTTCATTTTTGTTTCGTAGCCCGTTTCATTTTCATTACGCCCCGGCAACGGGAGCCATGCCGCTTTATTCCAGTTGGGATCACTACCGGTGCCCGCAAATTCAAAATCCTCTGTCTTTTCCACCCGCAAAAGGATTGAATCGGGCTTTTGACCGCGGGTAATGGTTGGCGTTAGCGAAATCAGAATTACCATAGCAGCGATAATAATAGTCTTGGCATGTTGCATCCAACCGGGTTTAGCTTATTAAAATCCCTTTCATTTACCAAGCATAGGGAACAATTTTTTTATGTCACTGTCAGTGGGTTGCGCCCCATATTCGCATACCTCAAACGCTTCGGAATGCTGCACTTTCGATGCATGTTCTACTCCATACCATTTTTCCAGGGACGTTCTCATTTCCGGGCTGATGGGCAGCGTTGCCCTTAAGGCCAGCCATTTAATGCGTTCTGTCTCGGTCTTTGGAACCTCGTCAAGGTAATGCCCGATCCATGGTAGCCACTCATACATCTGTGACTGGTGTGCGTCGAGTGCGGCAATCTTTTTATCGAAAGTGCCGGTAATATCTATCACTATATCGGGTCGGAAAGGATTGGGTCTTTGGAAATGATCCTGGAAATATAAGAAAACCGGGTTTTTCTTCAACGCCGGGGTTTCAGGCGCAATATCCGGAACCGCAACCATATATGCTGCATCCTGCACCAGTACACCGGTATAACGGTGGTCCGGATGATAATCATTGGGGCGGGGAGCAATCACAACGTCTGCATTCCATTCCCGTATCTTCCGGATGATTTCCAGCCTTACTTCCAAAGTCGGCATCAGCAGGCCATCATGATTGTCGAGTACGTCATAGGTAATGCCGAGGCGCTTTGCTGATACTTGTGTTTCCTCGTACCTTCTTTTTGCGAGCGCTTTGCCTTTCATGCTCTGGTGACCCGCATCTCCATTGGTCACAGATACAAACTTTACAGGGCATCCCATCTGTGCGAAGAGCGCGGCAGTGCCAGCGCTTTGTTCATCACAATCATCAGGATGGGCACCGATCATAATGATTCGGGTTTTGCAGTTTTGGTGCTGGGCATTTNNCCGGGATAAATAGAAATTGTGCGTATTTTATTTTCACAAAAAATTGAGTTGATGATTAATAAAAAAGAGGCTTAGGCAAATTTAGTTAATAAATTTATTAAGAACCGGAAGTTTTTACAGCTACTGTTTTGTTCTCAACATTAAACACCATGGCAATAACCGGCAAAACTCCGGCAGCTTTAAAGATGGCAAACCCGACCAAATAACAAAGTCGGGCAGTACTATGGAACACAGTTTATCATTAAATTATTCATTTCTTAGGAGTTTAAATTATAAAAAACTTGACCTCCATCTAAACTAAACAGAAAATCAAAATAAGAATAGGGGGATCAATAACTTTTGTCTGAATGAGTGATTAAAAGGATTAAAGGATAGCACAGATTTAAAGAATTTTTTAATCCCGATTCTTTAAGGCGTAATCCGTGAAATCTCTCCATCCAGGTTTCACATTATATAATATTTTTTAAGCACATAGTAATTTCTCTATAAACATGGGGATAAAAATGGAGATAAAGGAGGTGGAAGGCTGAATATTTATTATTATTTTCCAGCAAAAAATTAAGTGGATGAAAAATGAAGTAAAGCTGTTCGAACAGCAAAAAGTAAGAACCCATTGGAATGAAAAAGAAGAGAAATGGTATTTTTCTGTTGTTGATGTAATTGCCATTTTAACCGACAGTGTTAACCCACGAGACTATTGGTTTAAAATGAAATTAAGAGTAAAAAAGGAGGATGGCCTTGAACTGTCGACAGTTTGTCGACAGTTGAAAATGAAAGCAACCGATGGTAAAATGAGAGAAACAGATGTGGCAGAAACCCAAGTGTTGCTGCGAATTATNNAGTCCATCCCTTCGCCAAAAGCAGAACCATTCAAACAATGGTTAGCAAAAGTAGGTTACAAACGTATGCAGGAAATAGTCGACCCGGAACAAAGCCTGGATAGGGCGAGGGAGAATTGGCAGAAACTAGGCCGCAGCGAAAAGTGGATTCAACAAAGAATGACAGGGCAGGAAACCAGGAATAAATTAACTGATTACTGGAAAGAAAGTGGAGACAAAAAAATGATGAGTTTGCTTTTCTTACCAATATCATTCATACGGAATGGGCAGGTCTATCTGTCAAACAACACAAAAGTCTGAAAGGATTGAAAACACAAAACCTCCGAGACCATATGAGTGAAGCTGAATTGATTTTAACGCTTTGGCAGACCTTTCTACCAGGCAAATTGCAGAAACCGAAGAGGCAAAGGGTGTCCAACAAAATACAATTGCAGGAAAGAAAGGAGGAAAAATTGCCAAAGATGCAAGGTTGGCATTGGAGAATAAAACAGGAAAGAAAGTTATCACAGGCGAAAATTTTTTGCCACCATCAAAGCAAAATAAGAAATTAAGATAGTATATAGGGCATAAGCTGTTGTATGAATTATTCATCAACAACAATATTCAGCACCCGCATCTCCCTTCCCTTAAGAATTTTCAAAGAATAACTATTACACTTCGGGCAGCAGGTTCCGTAAGAGTGGAGCGGAAAGATAGTATTGCATTCCTTGCATACCGCTTCTCCCTCTATGATATCTATTATTAATTCCGCTTTTTCTAAAAGCGTATTTTCTTTTATTACGGAAAAAGCAAATTTCAGCGATTCAATTTCTACACCGCTTAATTCCCCGATCTGAAGGTTGACACCTGTTACAACAGCTCTATCGTTTTTGGGAACCGCTTTTTCAGCAATGGATAAAATGGAATGTGCTATGGACAGTTCATGCATTGGGCAATACTATACTTCTGAATTGAGATATTGGATAAAAAAGGAAATTATTTTTTGTCAGCATCTTTTTTTGCAGCAGCGGCTTTCTCGGCAGCTAATCTTTTCTTTTCAGCAGAGTATGCGGCCCTGCTTTCTAAAGATTCATCAAACAATTTATTCCATGTATTATTAATATTTTCTTCATGCAGGGCATATTTGGCTGGTTCTGCTGTTTGATAAATTGCGCCTTCTTTCGGGCAGGCCCGTACACATTCACCGCAATAAATACAAACTGCCCGGCTGAAATGATAGGTTTGCTTTCCTTCCATATCCTGTGAAAAAACAATGGCGCCCGGCGGACAAACCATTTCACAGCGGCGGCACCAGATACACAGGTTTTCATCAAAGCCGATCATCCCCCGGTAATCATCCGGAATATACGTATGCTCTGCCGGGTATTGAGTGGTGATTGGCTTTTTAAATAAATTTAATATGGCTTTAAAGAATGTCTTCATCATAATAATTTTTTATCATCTTGATGTACAGGACAGGCATGGGTCATAGGACGCAATAATAGCTGGTGCGCTTCCATATTCGTTGCCCTTAAATGCTTCTATCATTGCCGGTATATTTGAAAAAGTGGGCGCCTTTATTTTCAGGCGTTCCAGTATTTGTGTTTTATTTCCTTTTGCATAATAGAATAATTCTCCTCTTGGCGCCTCGAGCCTTATTACTGCTTCGCCATCAGGGAAAGCTTTAGTTTCAGTTACTAGTTCTGATTCCGGCAAACCAGCAATAACATTTTCAATGATTCGCATAGAAATGTATAGTTCATGGAGCCTTACCAGGTTGCGTACATGCACATCTCCGCCGATCTTGGTAACTATTTCAAAACCTACTTCTTTCCATGGCAACAAGTCTTCGGTTTCATTTCTAACATCTATCGCTAAACCGGTTGCCCTTGCAAAAGGCCCCACTACATCCAGTCTCAGCGCATCTTCTTTTGTGATGGCGCCGGCACCCTTGCTTTTTAAAGCGAGCGTCCAGTTGTTGCTAAATATGTCCACCAGTTCATCCAATTGCGGTTTAAATTTTTTTAATCGCTCCAAAATCATTTTGCTAACCTGCGGTTTCAAATCACGGGCTACACCACCAACAATAGAGAAATCGTATTGAATGCGGTTACCACACACGGCTTCCAGCATCTCCATAACAAATTCACGGTATTGCATGGTTTTCATAAACAGAGCTTCAAAGCCTGCATTTTCTGCCACATGACTTAGGCAGAGCATATGCGAATGGATTCTGTCCAATTCTATAACCAGCATCCGCAGGTATTTTGCCCGCCGTGGAATTTCAATTTTCACCAGCTTTTCTGCTACCTGTGAATAGGCGGTAGAGTGAGAAATGGAACACAAGCCGCAAACACGCCCCACCACAAAACTTACCTGCCGGAACTTGAATTTGGAACAACAGGCTTCCTCGATGCCACGGTGCACATAAAATACGTTGGCAGTGGTATCAATAATTTTTTCATTTTCTGTTGTGAACTTAAAATGAAGCGGCTCCAGCAGGGATACATGCTGAGCGCCTAACGGTATTTCATATTGTTTTCCCATAATTATTTTTTCTTTCTTAAAGGGCCACTTTCAAAATCGGGTTCTAATACAAATCCTTTTTCTGTATTTNNCTACCAACTCAGCTTCTGCAACCCAGGCAGATGGCACTATGTCTTTGATAGTTGGGATCATAACATCAGGATGTATCTGAACACAGAATGCTGTAATTTCATAGGGGGCAGCATAATCACTAAAGAACCACTGTACTTCAATTTTTTCACCAAGGTCCACCGCATTAATAACCATGAAATGATTTTTATCCGTATTGTAAAAATTTTGAATGTCGGATTTTATTTTCTCTATGGTTGTTTCAATTCTTTTCATTGCTTAAATTGTTTTTAAAATTTCACCGGCAATATTTCTCCTGTTTACCTGTGCACCTTCTATCACCGGTGCTTTTTTTAACTTAAAAGATTGTTCCAGTTCTTTGGTTTTCTTTTCCAGGATAGCAGCGGCCTGTATCACCCCTTCAATGATCTGTTCCGGGCGTGACCCGCATCCGCAAACGTAAACATCAACAGGTATATATTGATCTATTCCACCTTCACAATTATACATGCCCCTGAAAACGCCACCCGTGCAGGCACAGGCGCCACAGCTTACCACTACTTTTGGTTCCGGCATCTGTGCATAAATTTCCACCAGCCGCTCCCGGGAACGTTTGGTAACGGGGCCGGTTACAAGTAAAATATCTGATTGCTTGGGATTACCGGTGTTGATGATTCCAAAGCGTTCGATATCATACTTAGGCGCCAGGCATGCCATTATTTCTATGTCGCAGCCATTGCAGCCACCCGCATTATANNCACTTAATTTCAAATTGATATGTGTAAAATGGTTAATAATAAATTGATAAATGCAATGGGTAAGGATACCATAAGTGAAAACCTCAACATCTGCTTATAATTCACTCTTGCAGATGAGTTGTCCAATGCATTAAGATACAGAAAAACAAATAAAATAAGGCCAGCCCCAAGCAAGATATTATTTCCTGCGAAAAGATATACCAATGCATAACAAAAAACATAATCAAGCCATTTGGCTGTATAAATCGCTTCATAGAAAATTCCGGAATATTCAAGCTCTACACCACCAGTTATTTCCTGGTGTGCATCTGCCACATCAAAAGGAGATTTTTTCATCTTAATAGGCAATATCAATAACAGTGCGNNATGGTTCATTATAACTGAAAATGGATGAGATGTCAAAGCTACCCGTCAGCATAAATACCGAAACGGCAATCAGAATCATCACCGGTTCATACGACAGGATACTTATCGCTGTTCTGTTGGCACCAAGGTTACTAAAGATAGAACGGGTGCTAAACCCGGCAAGTATCAGCAAGGCAGTTGATAACAGGTGCAGGAAGATCACCAAAATAAAATCGCCTCCTAACAACAATACTGCCAATGCAAACCATAATGAAACAAAGTGCATAATTCCGAGGAAAGCATGTGCAGAATGGACAATCATTTTGCGCTTGTCGGCCAGTTTTAGAAAGTCGTAAAAAGGTTGTAATAAGGGGGGGCCAATTCTTCTCTGCATTCGTGCTTTTATTATCCTTTCAAAACCATAGACCAGCCCACCGATCACCGGGGCAAAGACGATAAGTAAAATTGGAATGAGAACTTCTTTCATTTTGTCATCTTTTATAAAACAGACACTATCACCAATGCCACAAAAAATAAAATACCAATTGCTGAAAACCATGGTGTGGCTTTATCAGCAGAAAAATAGAATCCTGAAAAAGAATAATCTATTTTTTCACCGCACATATATTCTTTGGCCCTGTCCACATTTTTAAACTTCACCACCATTGCCAGGATGATCGTAACCGGAAGCAACAGGAACGCAATTAGTAAAGGAATTATGGGTAAAGCCATCATTCCAATATGCAGGCTCCAACCTTCTGTAAATACCGGAATAGAAATACCTAATGTTTGCGAAGCTACTGGTACAAAATAATGCGTCATTAAAAAAGGGAAACTTAAAACACCGGCTATTATTAATCCCAATAAAATATAATTGGTATCTGCGTACAATGGTTTTTCTTTTTCAAATTTAATCTTGTCCTGGCTACCAGTTCGTGAAATGATCATGCCGAGTACCTTGAAATACAANNGACAGCACTGAACCTCCGGAGGCTATAGCCACAATTACTAATGCACCTAAAAGCTTCTGTTGGGTAGCAAGGGCACCAAGGGTTTCAATGCTGAACCATTTTCCAATAAATGCTCCGAAAGGTGGCAGCAGCAAAGACATTAATCCCACCGTAATTACCAAAGAAGTAAAGGGACTTGTTTCTGCCAACCTATCCATATCAGACACTTCTTTTAAATGGTACTCCCTTTCCAGTATGCCTGCATTTAAAAACAACATACATTTTGAAATACCGTGGAAAAATATCAATGTAAGTGCGGCCACTGTTGTTACAGCCGTCCCTACTGCAGACATCATGATCATAAGTGCCAGTAAAGCAATGGTGGAATGAGCCAGGATTCTTTTGAAATTATCCTGTGATAAAGAGGAGATGGCAGCCGCAAGGAATACAAAGCCCGTCATGGCAATTATTACCNNCGTAGCAACCGGTGTGCCTTTCAAAGCTGGTGACAACCGTAAAATAATAAAAGGCGCAATCTTCACCATCGTGGATGAATGGAGCAGGGCACTCACTGGTGTTGGTGCAACCATAGCTCCCAGCAGCCATTTGCTGAAAGGCATTTGTGCGCCTTTTATTAATGCCGCCACACTAAATAGGGCTAACGGTAAAAGTATACCCGAAGCCGATGCATGCGCCAGTAAATTGGTGAAGGTTGCTACGCCATAATTATTAATGGCAATAAAATATATGGCTATCAATATAGACAGACCCCCGATTTGGTTCATCCATAAAGCAGTAATGGCATTTTTTACTGCGGTTTCGTCTTTTCTGAAACCAATGAATAGGTAAGAAGCCAGCGTGGTTAATTCAAAAAACAGGAAGAAATATTCCATATTATCAGAAGAAACGATCAGGTTCATCACTGCTATGAACCAGAATAAAATGGAAAGAAAATATTTCTTTCTAAAAGCACTGCAATCCTCACCATCTATATACTGAATAGAATAAACCGCAATAATACCGCTAATTACATTTATTAACAGGTACATAAAAACCGTGAGCTTATCCACCATAAATTGCATCCCACGATCTGCCGGAACAATGTATAGAATATATAATAATGCACTTAATTGTAAAACGGTAAGTAATCCCACGAGCCAGCTTTTTTTCCTGATAGCCACACTTCCGAAATAAAGTAACAACAATATATCTGCACCAGAAATAACCGAATTCATATAGGCAGGAACACCAAAGTAAAAAGGTTCTTTTATCGTTAAAAATAAATAAAGTGATATGCCGGATAAAAGGATGGCTGTAGCTGTAATTAATATTCCAGACAATTTTTTAGGAAAGAGTAAGATAAGGCTGCTTACGACTACCGGAATAATGAATAGACTAATTATGAAAGGTTGCATTTAATAACGATTTACCTGAATATTACCGGATGCGATATTAAATATATATTGAATTTCCATCGATGATTTTGATCAACTTTCATTATGATATTGCCTGCCTGGAATGATA
>PKYU01000293.1 GCA_003132765.1 Chitinophagaceae bacterium
TTAAGCTTTTTTAATTCCCCCAAAGGGATATCCAGTATTTCATAGGAACCTGCATTTGGCAGGCTGTAATGCCACCACTCGGTATTAAGACGGACAAAGCCAAATTTTTCCATTACTGTTTTCAAGAGCTGCCTGTTTGCCAAAATTGCTCCGGGTAATGCTATAAAATCCTGGTGGGCAGTGTCACTAAAATTATCAAAACCGGTTCCCATAGGTATTTCCGCCTTTGAAGAAAGATCGAAAAGGGTAACGTCTACAGCTATACCCCTGTTGTGACCACTACTTTTTGCAGGATCTGCGGCATAACGACTGTCTTTTACGGCTTCCCACATCATTTCAGTTACAGAGTATGGTCTATAGGCATCAAATATCATGAGGGTAAGATTTTTGCCTTTAAGCTCCGCCACTACTTTTCCCAGAGCTTTCATGGCCGGCAGGCGTAAATATGTGGTATGTAATAATGGATAGACCTTCCTGTGCATGAAATTATTATTGGTTGAATACCTTAGGTCCAATACCAGCGAGGGTATCCTTCTTTTTAAGTCTACCATTTGTTTGCCAGAATCAGCATCTATCTCAGCCTTTAATAATCTTATGTCCTTCACAACAAATAGCTCATAGGGATTTTCATCCTTTGATTGTGCGGAAATAATAGTAACAGTAATAAAATTTATCATTACAGCAACAATCAATATTTTTAGAAATCCGTTTATTTTTTTAATCATATTTTAGTTCTAAATTAATCTAATGGTCTTTATTTCATTGATTCACTTTAATAAATGAAGCGAATAAAATATATAATTCTAATTTCTTTTATCCTGGTTGGATTGTTTTGTATGACAGGTTGTAAAAGCAAGCATGCGGCCATAAAAAAGGAAATTGTAAAACAACCGGAGCAAATGGATGATCAGATTTCCAATAACATCAGGGATGTATTACAATTTGCCAAAGACAATAATGGAAAAATAAATGATTCCATTAAATTATTTCTGCCGCGAATCGTAACAACTTATTATGACAAAAATGATTACCATAATATTTGGAGCAGCAATGAAAAATGGCTGCCCATAGCTGATTCGATGTTTGATTTTATTAATAATTCAAGCTATTACGGGTTATTCCCTGCTGACTACCATAGTAAAGACCTGGCTGGAATAAGGCAAAAATTAATAAAGGATACTTTGGCAAAAACTGATGCAATCGTTTGGACAAAGGCCGAACTGATGCTCAGTGATGCTTTTATGAGAATTGCGAAAGATTTGAAGGAAGGAAGGCTTGTTCCGGATAGTGTTTCCATTAGCAGGAAACAGAAATATATTGATTCATTTTTTGTAAAAAAGCTGGATGATCTGCGAAAAGAAAGTTCCATCACAGAACTGGTAAAATCGATAGAACCTTTTAACTCCAGGTATCTGGCTCTTATAAATCTTACGAAGGATTTTGTTGACAGCATGGATACCACTCATTACCAATATATCACTTACCCCGAAAATGATTCACTGGCATTTATAGAGGATCTGCAGAAAAGATTGGAGCAGGCAAACGCAGTGATTGACTCAACCTTACTTCCCGATTCTTTCCTATTGAGCCACGAAATCAAGAAATACCAGGAAGTAAAGGGCGTGAAAAAAGATGGTAAAATTAGTCAGAAGCTTATTGACCTTTTAAATAATACTGACAGGGAAAAATTTAAGAGAATAGCCGTTACCCTGGACCGCTATAAAAGTTTGCCCGACTCTCTGCCACAAAAGTATATCTGGGTAAATATGCCGGGTTTCTACCTGGAGCTGAGAGATCATGATACCATCGTCATTCGTTCGAAGGTTATTGTTGGAAAGCCGGCTACTCCTACGCCCGCCCTATATTCAACTATTTCAGACATGGTAACCTACCCGCAATGGACCATACCTGAAAGTATTATCAAAAAANNTTACCTTGCCCGTAAAGGTTTCAACCTTGTAGATTCCAAAGGAGAAATCGTTGATCCTTTTACCGTCGATTGGACCAAATATTCAAAGGGTATTCCGTGGAAAATAATGCAGGGAAGTGGCGATGACAATGCATTGGGTGTTTTGAAATTCAATTTTAATAATCCTTACAGTGTTTACCTTCACGATACGAATCAACGTTATTTGTTTAGTAATTCGGTTCGGGCATTGAGCCATGGTTGTGTGCGTGTTCAAAAATGGAGGGACCTTGCCTTTTTTATTGCCAGGAATGACAGCCTCAACCAAACCCCTGATAAGAAGCTGGCCTATACGGTAGACTCTATCAAAAGATGGCTTGCCTTGAAAGATAGAAAGCGGATCATTGTAAAAAACCGGTTACCCCTTTTTATTGAATATTTCACCTGTGAGGCCGTAAATAATAAGTTGGTAATTTATGATGATATTTATCGTAATGATCAGGCTCTTTCAAGAAAGTATTTTTCAAATAAATAAGTGAAAAAAGAGTAATCATATCCGGCTATTAATTATTAACCATATATTTTATAACCCTCATTTTGCGAAAATTTTTTCTTATCATAATCTTTTTTGGAGGAATGAGTAAACGGGTATATGCACAGGAAAATACTGCTGACACCTCCCTAAATAACAAAGCTAAAAGTGAATCGAAGGCAAAGGAGATCAGGTATGGAATTGCAAGCTATTATTCCGGGAAATTTAATGGACGTCAAACTGCAAATGGAGAAATTTTTAATGATGGTAAATACACTGCGGCTTGTAACGTATTACCACTAAATACCTGTATAAAAGTTACCAATCTTAGAAATAACAAATCCGTAGTGGTAAAAGTGAATGACCGGATGTATCCCAAGAACAAAAGGTTGGTAGATCTGTCAAAAATTGCTGCCAAAGAACTTGGATATGCCGGAAGGGGATTAACCAGGGTTAAGATAGAAGTAATTAAGCATCATTAATCCAATAACGGTTCTAACTCTGATGGAACAAACTCTGTCCTGCTGGTAATCATTTATTCCAGCTACAATGTAATGGACCAAAAGTTAACAAATGACGCTGAGAAAGCAGTATCTATGTTATTGATTTTCTGACAGCGATCAGTTTTTTTATAAGATCCTCCAGCAGATCAAGTTTCAGCATATTAGCGCCGTCACTTAATGCCTTAGCAGGATCAGGATGTGTTTCAATAAATAATCCATCGGCTCCTGTAGCAATAGCAGCCTTAGCGATAGTTTCTATCATTAGAGGATTACCACCGGTAACGCCACTGCTTTGATTAGGTTGCTGAAGACTATGCGTACAATCCACAATTACCGGTACGCCGTGTTTTCTCATGATTGGAATATTTCTGTAATCCACTATGAGGTCTGTATAACCAAATGAATTGCCTCTTTCAGTAAGCATCACTTTTGGCTGATTTGATGAAGCCTTTTGAATTTTTTCGACGGCGAATTTCATGGATTCGCCACTGACGAATTGACCTTTTTTTACATTAATTATTTTTCCGGTTCTGGCAGCTGCCACCAACAAATCTGTCTGCCTGCAGAGAAAAGCAGGGATTTGTAAAACATCCACATATTTCGAGGCAAGTTCGGCTTCTTCGTGGGCATGTATGTCAGTAATAAGAGGTAATGAAAATCGTTCCTTAACCAAATGTAATATCTTCAAGGCAGTTTCATCTCCAAGGCCAGCAAAAGATCCCGCACTGGTACGGTTCGCTTTGCGGTAAGAGGCTTTGAATATATAGGGAACACGGAGCCGGTTACAAATCCCGGAAATTTTTNNTTTTTCCGCAACATCTAAAACCAATTCTTCACTTTCAACAACGCAGGGCCCTGCAATTAAAATGAAATTGTTTTCATCATACTGCTGGCCGGAAAATAGTTCCTTTAAAAAATCTCTCATAACAATTATTTAGGAGGTAAAGTTATCTGAAAGTGCTGGTTGCAAGAAAAGTAATCCCTGATCTTTGAGGCCTTACCTTACTATTTGTTAAACTATATTAAAAAATCTTGTGGATTTTGAAATAATAATTTTTAAAACCAAAATTGGGCTGGTTTTTTTTATCGTATTGGGGCCCAATAATTCCCGGATAAAATGATCATGTTGATCATTTTAATAGTATTACCGTAATAATCAAATTGATTTATGTCAAAATTCATTATGTACGTCCACAAACTATTTAACCATGACTGGTTTTTTGAATCAACCATTGCTGCTACAGAAAAAGGGGCAATAAAACTCATCGCTTCAAAACGCCTGCTTTTTATATCATTGCCTTTAAGCGTATATCCTGCAGAAATATTATCAGGATTATCTTGGGTTGTTTCCCGGATCCATTTATTTATTTTCGATACGATTGCTTTGGATCTTCGGTCCCCGTTAACTATGAAATCAGTAGCAATGCGCCAGGGAACCCTACAGGCATTGTAATTATAATAACCATCGTACCTTGATTCTAAATAATTTGGTTTTGCAGGAACTGCAGCCAAATTGATGTTTTCGATAAAATCCGGTAAAAGCCCGGCGCTATCACTATATTTTTTTTGAAGAAACTTAAAAAGTTCATAATTGTTGTCAATCACTTTTCCCCAGCGGACATCCCCGGTAGCGATTCTAAAAGTTTCGAGGTGGGCAGGCATAAAATCGGAGGACCTCATATCAAAATAATCATGACTTTCGGGCACAACAGCATCACTGAGCATGATTGAAAAAGTTTCTGGATTTATTTCTTCCTTCATTATTGCTGCCAATATTGAAAGTGCCTCCTGCCTGTAATTAACTGTCCCATTACTACCCCATTGTGCATCTGCAAGTAATAAAGAATAGGCAATATCCAGATCGCCATCGGCCGCAGAGGTGCCATCAACATCTGCAAATGTCTTTGATTGAGCCCAGGCCATCAGGTAAGGGCTTCTGCTTCCGGGGTGTGCTTTGTAATAATAATACAGTCCATTATAAATTCTTTGAGCAGCAATGTCATACCCAGCCAATAAAGCAACAATGACCATTCCATAACCCTGGCCTTCAGAAACACATCGTTTATTTCCCGCAGAACCAGCCACCCAAATATAATATTGGTTTTCACCTGCATTGTTTTTGAGATAACGTTCTTTCCATTGATCATAAAAACAATGAACGCTATCATCTAACTGTAGCTGAGAAACATTTGAAGGTTTGATAATCCCTTTGGTATATTTTACATGCTGAGGAAATGGTCTTGAAACTAGTTGCGCATGTGATAAATTATTAAGCAAAATCAGTAAAATACTCAGGCTCCTGAGTTTAGATAGTTTATACATTGTGCCATTTACAAATTTCAATTTCAGATTCTTATAAACAGCTTTAATTTAATGTAAAAATATATGATCCTTTTCGAATCAATTAACTTTTAAAATAATAATAAGTTATTACCCTACGGCTAAATATTTTCTATCTCGTTTTAGGAACCTGATCGGGCAATGGAAAATAAGGGTGTTAGTAAATTTAATTACATCTTTAAACTTTTCAGTTATAACCTTCTTGGAAATATCAGGAAATTGCAGATAGGAAATTTGATTGCATTCTGTGCACTATATTAAAGCTAATTTTTTTCTTTGGCAGGTAACTGGGGTATATTCTTGCCCATTTTCTTTATAATCATTAGCTGCCAAATTAAATAAATTATTACTATCNNAAATAGGCTAAAAACAGCAACCATATGGGGGCTTCAAAGCGGGTAGACCATAAGGTTCTTTGTTTGAAGAAGTTGAGGTTTGGCTTTTCTACTACGCCCCACGGTACGGTTTTTTCACTTACCAAATTACCATAAGTATCATTGTCCACTACTCTTGCCACAAGCGTNNGTTTATACTCTGCACTCGCAAAACCGGTGGAATCGGATGTATAGGTATCAGCATCACCAACTGATAAATTTCCTAGAAGCCGCTTTATCCTTAGATTCATATCTATGGCTTTTACCGGTATCAATCCGTTTCCCTTTTTTTCCTCTAATTCCCCGGTAACCGTTCTGGCACCATCTACCAAGGCAGTATCAACTACAAGAATGGCTTTCTTAATTGTCAGATCAGCACTAAGAGCTTCGCTGCCGGCGGAAAGAACAGATTCTGCATCGATAGTAAATTCATCCAATGAATCCCATGTTGATTTTACGGAAGGGGGAAATGCAACAATTCCTTTGCCATTTTCTCCAGTTACTATTTTCCCTAATAATTCCTTTTCTGTACCGCTTGCCAGGTAAACATTTATGGGAATATGCTGAACGGGTTCAAAAGTTCTTCCCACCTTCTTCTTGGTAGTTATTTCCAGGTAGGGCACTTTATTTGCCGGCAAGAAATAACTTATGCCCAATATGGTCGGCGATGCTGTGGAATCCTGTGCGTCTATAGTGTGGATCGTTGTTCCAAAAAGGAATAGTATTATGATTAAGAATTTATGTTGATAATTCGGTATCATGTTGATCAGTTATAGTTTTATAAATTGATATGATCGGAAATACTCTTACAAAAAAGGTCATAACCAATAAGACTCCTGCTAAAGATCCACCGGTAATAGCCCACTCTTCCCAACTTGGAAAGTAATGGTGAAATCTTGCCGGCGCATCGTACATTGGTAAAAATGGGTGCAGCAAAGTTGGGGTAACTATCAGGTAACGCTTGAACCATGCGCCTACAATAATCATTACACCAACAACAAACATTGGGAAGGGTTTTCTTCCCTTTGGAAATAAAAGAACAATAATAGGAATGATCATTCCTACCAATATGGCAAACCAAAACATCGGCGCATAGTCACCGGTAAACAGGCCTGACAAATATGATGTTTCATCTTTTTTCATTTTAAAAGCCGGTACCAGGAATTCATTTATGTTAAAGTATAAATACAGGAGTCCAAGCATCACCAATATCCTTCCCATTTTATCAAAATGCATTTCCGTTATGTANNATAAAATAAGCACCAAAGTTCGTACTGTCCCATCCGGGGCGATAGGTAGTAGCAAATAACCAGGAAGTAACAGTATGGATGCAAAATGCTACCGGGATGATGGTTATACATAGAATGGTAATCGATCTGTTTCTGATGTATTCCTGTTTTTCTGTTCCTTGCCAGAATGAACCCAGCCAGCGATAAAATTTAGAAAAGGGCTTACCTAATTTTTCCGTTGCGGCAATCATGATCCTGATATCCGGAAGAAGCGTTATGTATAATAATAACAGACTTAGGCAGAAATAAGTAGTAATTACAATCACATCCCACAATATGGGTGACTGAATACGACCATGGATGAAAAGGTTTAGCAGTCTTTCANNAATATCTACAATGATGATGAGGGAAGCAAACGTAATATTCGAAACCGCAATAATTTCGGCTATTCGTGTTAGTGGGGTTCGCCATGGCACATTCGAAAGTCTGAAAATAGCGGTAATGAGTGAACCTACCAGGCTCACCGCGACAAAAAAAACGAAGTTCGAAATGTAAATACCCCATGAAGCATAGTCTCCCATGTTGGTAACAATAAGGCCCTCTCTCAATTGTTTGGTATAGGCAAATAAGCCAATACAACAGACGACCACTAAAGTAGCGGTCCATATTTTCCCCTTTCGGCCAAATTTCTGTGGCAGTAAATCGTTGGTGATTCGTTCAGGAGTAAATGTTTGTAAATTTTCCACGGTAGTAGTTTAAGATTTTTTTGCAGGAGGTTCTACATTTTGAAGCCCTTCTTCAAATTTAAAATTCCGGTTTACCGGAGGTAGGTAATAGACGCTGGGTTTTGTGCCAAGATCTTCCATCAGGCGGTATCCGGCTTTGTCTCTTATGAGATCGCTGAAACGAAAAGTTTCTGAGCCGTTAGTTACACTGTCTTCGATAATATCTCCAAAAAAATATACTCCATTCGGGCAGGCAGACACGCAATGTGGCAGCATACCCATGCGGGTCATATCAGGGCAGAAATCACATTTGCCAACAGTACCTCTCTTCTGCGGTATGCTGGTTTCAGGATTGTAATCCTGGTCGGCAATATCTGCTGGCAAGTCAGGCTCTCCCCAGTTAAAGACCCTGGTAGAATATGGGCAGGCCGCCATGCAAAACCGGCAGCCGATACAGCGGTCGCTATCAATTAAAACAATACCGTCCTGCCGCTTAAAGGTGGCGTCTACCGGGCAGACTTTTACGCAGGGTGGTTCGTCGCAATGCATGCACGTAGTTGGTTGCCAGTACGGGGCTTCCTTTGTGGCATCCTGCATCGGGTAAATCTTTATCCAGTTTTGAGCGTCCTGCACATGATGCGCATGGTTACAAGCACTCTGGCATTTTTGTAAATTCTTGCAGCGGGAAAGATCAATTACCATTACAAATTTCTTTCCTGGTATCCCTTTTCTTGCTTCTTCATTAGTAATGGTTGGCATGGAAGGTACTTCCTTCAAAAATGCCTTATCTACTTCGATGATATTTCCATCTACCGAAAGAAGTTTTACTTTCTCGCCTGTTTCCATCACTTCCTGTTCCGTATGAAATGGTGATTTTTTTGAATTGCATGCCACCGCTAACGTTGTCAGTAAACCTGCGGCAAGAAATTCCCTACGCGAATTTTCATGATTCATTTTAATCGGTTTTTTTATTTCAGATGTGTTTTCCAAGGATCCAGTTTTGGAGTTCTTTATTAGTTATCTTTTTCTTCTTAGGCGGCAGGGCTACTATTTGTACCTCTACCAGATTACCTTCCCGGGTTAACATCTTTACAGTTTCTGTTTTAGGTGCCTTCTTTTTTTCAGAAGGCAATAGAAATCTGAAAGCAGAAAAGACAGTTGCGGAGGCCACTCCCCATTTGATGAACTTTCGCCGATTTTGGTTTATATTTTCATTGATCATTTTTCTCATTATTAAGTTGAATAATTCTTTCTTTTTTTTAGGTGGGTTGTTATTTAAAGGCACAAGGTAATTTTAAATGAAGCACAACACAATGTGATGAATCATACCGCCTACTGATGTTAATCAACCCAAAAGTTATTGGATATCAATTTCCAGGGCATAAAACTATTTTCTGAATAGTTGACTTGTTTCAAGTACAATAATTATTAGCTCCTTAAAGTAATTTGGCTTTTCTTACGTTCTATTTAATTAACATCCTTTCAGGGTCAAGGAGTTTTACCAATAATTTCTCAACGCCAGCAAAGCGAATACAGTTATGCGCCAATACTATCGTTCCGAATTAATCCTTTTCATATGTAATTTGAATTTCTATAAACGAAAATGCAAATAAAACGATCATGAAAAGGTTCGAAGGTTTAAAGGTTGGCTGAATTGAGGCAGATTATTTACCGGAAGGCTTCATTTATTTTAAATAGGAAAGGATAAATGACTCTTTAAAAAGTAAAAAAAAAGGGATAAAAACGGCACTATTCATTTTAATGAATAATGTTGTCTTTTCCCTTTTAATTTCTGCCGAATCAACTTCTGCCAGATGGGCTATTTCTTCATAGTGCGTATATAGTTTACGAGGCTCCAGATATCATCCGGATCAGATATCTTTTTCTTAAAGCTAGGCATATCATCTCTACCTTCGGATATTTTATAGAAAAATGACCCATCAGTTTCTTTTTGTTCTTCAGCCATTGAAAAATTCCCCGGATCAGTTTTCAATTGTGCTGCTTTGGGGCCATCGCCCAGTCCTTTATTTCCATGGCAGGATTTACAATGCATTCCCCACAAAGATTTACCGTTTGAGAGGGACTCTGAATTAGAGGCAACGGCGTTCTTCATATTTACATATTTATCAGGAACTACCCACGGTTTTTTAGGCTGATCATCGAGCACTTTAAAACCGAAGCAGATGAAGCCCAGGGCTGCTGTTAATAATACAAGGATTTTCTTCATGTTATTCATTTTTTTTATTGTTTAATATTTTTTGCAAGAAAAATTTTTTAAGGGTAAAGATATTTCAGAAAAAAATAATTTGCTTTGATAATTGCTATTAATTTTTATGATTTTAATCATATAAAAATCTAATAATAATTCTATAAAATTTTGGATTCTTATATTAATGAAACAGGTTCATTTTGAGAAATAAAATCCCAGAACTGTATTTATATTTGGCATATCTGCCAGTACCGGGTCCTTTTTTCTGTCAAAAAGATATAAACCGCAAATATCATTTTTGTCGTTGAGGTCAATGCACTTGAGGCTTTTATCCTCCTTTACAAACAAAAGATACCTTGCCCTGGATGTTTCAATAATCTTTATCCGAGGCCAGTATTTCTTAATTACTTCCCGTGCATTTTGCATTTGGTAATGACAGTCGTGCGTAATCATATCAAATNNCAAAAATATTTTTTTCATTTATCGATTTTATTTTTACTAATTGTAATGAATCAGGGTTGTAAAACACGGCGGATTTTGCATTTACAATAATGGTATCGTTAAAGCTTGCCCCCGGCTTTTTTATAATCAAATGACCTTGGGAAGAAGCTTTTTCTTCTGGTAGTTGTTTTTTATTAGCAGTCTCAGTACAGGAGGAAACAAATACAAATATCAGCATGATTACATTTAATGTAATTGGTAAATAAATGGTATCTGGGATGTATTTTTTCATGTAAGGAAGGCTGCAAAAAAAGTGTAGTAAATATTTTTTTCTAAAGGATTTGACTTTTTATTCCCGCCTGATGCAAACATAAAATTAAAAAACCCTTAATTGAATTTCAATAGAGGGTTTTTTTGTTTTAGTATATGAAATCTAACCAATTATATTCTTGCCTTTCATTCAAAAGTTCCACAACCTGGTAATATTAAAACCAATCATGAATTGTCCGCCTTTCACTTTTGTTCCATCTGTTTGTTTAAATCCAAAGGGATTATTGGTATTATACAAACTGTTTTGTTGAGGATTGAGTAGGGAATAGTTTCCTGCAAACAATTGGAAAGTATGGCCACTTGTATTAAACTCAAATCCAAATGATAAATTGGGATTCGGGTTATTGGCAGGAAACCTCGTAAGTGGCTGATCATATTCGACAAGTATCGCAGTGACATCAGTCAGTTTGTACATTGCGCAGACAGAACCGGTGAACATATCGAAATTCTCTTCTTTAAATGAGTAGGTGACAGTATCCTTCTGGGCATAAAATCCGGGAACGGAATTCTGGTGTGAGATGCTTAATGCAGCCTGAACCGAAAATTTATCAGTTACTTTCCTCGCAACGATCAATTGATTGAAAAAAGATAAGCGTTCCGTTTGCTAGGTAAAAAGAAAGTGATTAGGATCCGCTAATGCTTTATATCCCAAATTTCCATAATAGGTTACACTAACAGGATATTTTCCTTTTGTTTGCTTTATAATAGCATATTTGGCGCTTCCGTCTAACAGCATATTTGATTTGGAAAGGCCAAATCCAAGTGACAAATTATTAATAGGTACATAACTAAAACCGATACGCATATTGGCTGAAGCATAAATACCAAATAGATCCTTAACACCATTTTGAACTGTTCCGAACCTATGTTGGATATCGGCTTCAAATGTGCCTTTTATGGGAACCATTACTGATTGGTCATCGATAATCCATACACTGTGAAAGTGNNTTTGTTTTACAGGGGCTTCGACTGCAGTGGTTGTTGCTGTGCTGTCATTTTGAGCAAAACCCATATTATTTAGCAATAAAAGAAAGCTCATAAGAGGAATATATATCGGGAACTTCCTTTTTGCATTATTTATATTTCTTTTCATTTGATTATTTTTTAATGTCACTTAATTATTTGGAGCGCCATTTCTTATCCAGTCATAAATCTTTTGCCTTTCTGTAGCATCAGGAATGTGCACTTGCATATTCCCGTTTATTTGTATGTAAATGATACTTTGTGAAGGGACAATAGTATTCACAAACCCTCCTAATAGCTGCTGGNNTATGGGTACCAGGTCGTTACTAAAACTTACATATTTCGGAGGCGCTGTAGTAGCTACTTTGGGAAGAATTACATCTTTGTAGCAGCTATTTAACCCGAGACCCATAAACAACAGCAGCCCGGTATGTATTAATAATCGTTTCATAATAATTCAATTTTTGGGTGATCATTTATTATTGAAATTCATGTTACACTGAACATCAATTACATCAGAGATTTCAGAAGTGGTAATTCCAAATGACCTGCAGTTAAAACTGAAGTTCAATTGCAACCCAAATACCTCGTATGCAGAAGCTGTCCCCGCTC
>PKYU01000089.1 GCA_003132765.1 Chitinophagaceae bacterium
AGGATAGCCTCGGCATATGGATATCTCCCGGTGGTTCAAAAGTTGCATGGTTTAAAGATCCCGATGGAAATGTTCTTTCTCTTAGCGAATAACATGAATCCCAACAAGAGGATCTAAACTTTATAACGCCGTTTGAACTTCATGCACCTGAATTGATCTGCAAAAATATAGGTCTAATTGTGCCCCGGGGCTTTTGAAGTTACTTATTTTATTACGACCAAACTGTTATGCCGCTACTTCTCTTAAGGCATCATACAGCTTATCGAGACCTTCCTCGCTATTGAAGGCCTGTATGGAATACCGTAAATAAAATTGGCCTTCATGTTTCATAACAGGAACCTGTATATGATATTTTTCATATAATACATCGTGCAATTTTTCAGGAGAATTTATTTGTAATGGAATGCTGTACATCTGGCTGATAAAATCATTGGTGACGGTGCAAAGTGGTGTTGCACGCAATAAAGTACAAAACCGATCCGCGTTGTCCATTGTAAGCTTTCTGCATTGACTGGCTACCGTTTGCCAATCGTTTTCCTTCATAAACTGTANNGAATAATCCCTTGTACCCTGCATCTGATGATAATCCTGGAATTGCGAACCTGAGGGATGTTCGCTTTCATAGCCCCAACTGATGAGAAGCGGATCAAACAAATGCTGCAATCTTCTTTCAACATATAAAAAAGAAGATCCTTTGGGCGTAAGCATCCATTTGTGACAGGCGCCGGTGTACATATCTGCACCCAATGCCTTTAAATTCACATCTGCCTGGCCGGGTGCATGCGCGCCATCAATAAAAGTGAGGATCCCGTTCTCTTTTGCAAAGGCACAAATTTCAGCTACTGGTAACTGTAATGCTGTAGAACTGGTAATATGGCTGATAAATATAAGCCTGGTTTTATCAGTTACCTTGCTCAAAAACTGATTCAGGAAATCCTGTTTGGATTCAATTGGAAAACGGACCTTTTGTCGTTCATAGGTATAGCCTTTCTTGCCGGCATAATATCTCCATGTTCTGTCGGATGCGCCGTATTCGAGGTTCGTAGTCAGCACTTCATCACCTGGCTTGAGGTCAAGGCTTTTAGCAACAATATTCACTGCGTAGGAAGGATTGGTAACGTACACTAAATCGTCGGCATCACAATTCAAAAAAGCTGCAAGAGCCGCACGGGAAGCTCTTAAATACTCAGGGCCCTTTATATTCATAAAAAGAGAGGGCTCTTCTTCNNGCCGAATGCTCCGAAGTTCAGATAGGTGACATCTTCTTTTAAAAGAAATTGCTGTTTTAGATTTTTTTGTTGCATTTGTGAAATTACGGATTCAGATTACTTTGGCAAATAAGATCATACATAGATCCCAGGTTGTTATTTAAACTGAATATATCTTTACATCAAACAAATTTTAAATTCGCGATAAAAAAACTGCCTTTAATTCCAGGCCGCTTCTCAAAGGAAAACTATTCCCTGGCCATCTTCAGGGCCGGCCTTGAAGAAAAGCAGGACAGGGCGATCAATTTCCAACTTAATTATCAATTTGATTACCTGGCTTTAAAAACTCTAATGGTGAAGAGCATAGAGCATATTCTATAAACGTGCAGTGACCTGGCACAGCAGTGTGCTGCAACTGTGCATGGTCTGAAGGAGAGAAACGGCCGGTGAGCAGATAACCATAAATCAATAACTTTATACAATACCTGGGCTGGTAAGTCTATATACAGGTTCGGTTCTTACGAACCTGGTTTTAAGTCATTAAACTCAACGTCAAAAAAATAGATTTTGAAATATATTACCCGGACTGTTTGGATTTTATCATTAGTGAGTTTGTTTACAGATACAGCAAGTGAAATGTTGTATCCTGTTTTGCCCATTTATTTAAAGGCAATTGGTTTTTCTATTGTGTTGATCGGAATACTTGAAGGTGTTGCTGAAGCAACCGCCGGACTTAGCAAGGGATATTTCGGCAAGCTTTCCGATACTTCGGCAAGGAGGGTTCCTTTTGTGCAAATTGGTTATGCGCTCAGTGCTATTTCAAAACCAATGATGGCCATTTTTACATTCCCTTTGTGGATATTTTTTGCACGGACAATGGACCGCTTCAGCAAAGGTATTCGTACTGGTGCACGGGATGCAATTCTTTCTGATNNGAGACAAAGGGGAAAGTTTTTGGTTTTCATCGCGGGATGGATACACTTGGAGCAGTACTGGGCCCTTCACTGGCTTTGCTTTATTTGTATTTTTATCCGAAGGAATACAAAACACTTTTTTTCATTGCCTTTATTCCGGGACTTTTTGCAGTGTTGTCTTCATTCTCCCTCAAAGAAAAAAAGGTAAATGAATTAAGACCGAAAATAAAAACACCTTTTTTTTCATTCCTGAAATACTGGAAAGTAAGTCCCGTTGAATACAGAAATGTGGTAACCGGGCTCTTAATATTCACCCTGTTCAACAGCTCTGATTTTTTTCTTTTGCTCCGGGCAAAGCAATCAGGACTTGACGATACGATGGTTATTGGAATCTATATTTTTTACAACTTAATCTACGCTTTCTTTTCTTTTCCTGTTGGAATCCTTGCCGACAAGGTTGGACTAAAAACCATCTTCATTATGGGGCTTGCATTATTTGCAATAGTGTATTTCGGAATATCGGCAAACACAAATCTTTACTTCTTTTTCGGACTGTTTTTTCTCTATGGCATTTATGCCGCTGCCACAGAAGGAATTTCAAAGGCATGGATTTCCAACATTACCAGCAAGAAAGATACAGCTACAGCCATTGGCACTTTTTCAGGACTTCAAAGTATTTGCACTATGCTGGCAAGCTCGCTTACAGGAGTAATTTGGTTTCAGTTTGGTGCAGGCACTGCATTTATTACTACTGCTACTGCAACAATAATTGTAATTGCATACTTCCTGGCAATTCCTAAGCCTGCAACTATCAAAAATGATACAGATCATCCATAACGGCTAAAGAAGGGAAATCAATAATCTTATATAGGCAATTTTGGTAGCCCAGTCAAGTGTGATGCTTCCCATTAGTGGCACAACTCCTTCTAAACTATTGTTGGAGATATCTGCCAGGAAAACCAACGCTAAAAACTTCAGCAACAACGCTTCTTTTTGCTGGTAAATATTTATATAATATTTAAAGGAAAGGCTAACGAAGGTGATAAGGTGTCACTTAAAGAATAAATAATAAGAATAAATATATAGGCTACATTGCACTAAACTATTATAATGAAACACGTATTTATGCTGATTGCGATAAGTTTGTTTGCGATTATTATCCCCTGCAAAAGTTATGAACAGGAATCTGCACCTGCAATGAAAGTGTATCAGAACTACGATTTTGTGCCCGGCGATAAAATTTTATTTGAAGATAATTTTAATGAAGACCAGGATGGAGAATTCCCGACTCATTGGGAGCTAAAAGGAGGACAGGCTGTTTTAAATAAAGTCCCGACCGGCGAAGAAGGTTTATTTCTTACGGATGGGAATTATGTAATTGTTTCTCCAAGAATGAAAACGGCTAATTACCTGACTGATCCATTCACAATCGAATATGATTTTTTTGCACAGAATGAAGGCTCCTTTGGATTAATAACAGATTTTAAAACCAAAGGTGGAGAAGAAGAAGCACCTTTGTATATCAGTTTTGCAGAAGCATTTTTTACACCCATTGGAGGCAATATTCTTTCTAAAGGCACTGCAGGACAGGATTGGTCGGAAGATTTCAGAAATAAATGGCACCACATCGCCATTGCATGTAAAAATCACCAGCTTAAAGTTTATATTGATCAAACCAGGACCCTGGTGGTTCCGGATACACATGGAGATTTTGTAAGCGTCGTATTTGGAGGGATCGGTGCACAGGATCAACCTATTATTTTTAGGAATGTTCGTATTGCTTCCGGTGGAGAAATGAATATGATCGGTAAAAAATTCACCGAATCAAAAANNGATAAAGCAACAATTAAACCTGAAAGCATGGGCACGTTGAACATGATTGTTCAGGTGATGAAAGATAACCCGGATTTAAAGTTTGAAGTGGATGGCCATACGGATAATGCAGGTACCCCGCAACATAACCTTACCTTATCCCAACAAAGAGCTGATGCTGTAAAGGATC
The DNA here is from genome assembly GCA_003132765.1 of Chitinophagaceae bacterium. Lineage (GTDB taxonomy): Bacteria > Bacteroidota > Bacteroidia > Chitinophagales > Chitinophagaceae > Ginsengibacter. Next base: position 4,125 of record PKYU01000089.1, read on the forward strand.
AATTGATAAATATGGGGGTGACAGCATCAAGGCTTTCATCAAAAGGATTGGGGGATACAAAACCAATCAGCGATAACACAAGTATTGAAGGCAAAGCAAATAACAGAAGGGTTGAGTTCGTGAAAATTTAAATGTTTCGGAATTATAAAATGATATGTAAATGGTCCGATACTTTCTTATAAGTGTATTGGTATTGTTGTCCCTTACTATCTATGCACAAAAAAATCCTTCCGTAAAAACGGGTGAAAATTTTATTACGCTTGATGGAGAACGGTTTCACAATGAAAAAATAATTTTAAAACCAAATGCAGGCGGCGCCGATAATATGTGGTTTGATAATGGCAAACAGAAGTTTACTGACATTAATTTGGTCGGTAAATATGATGGACGGTCGGTAAATTTTCAATTTCGTTTTCCTGGGAAAACAGGTGCTTACACTATTGAGGATAACCGTAACCCTACAGGCTCTCAGAACAATGATAATAACTGCTACCTTCTTATGACTGATAAAGATACCAATGGTGATGGATTAGGGGCAGAAACCGGATCTGTAAAAATAGTCGTTACCCTTTATGACAAAGTCGGTGGTTCGATAGAAGGTAATATCAACGGTACTTTGATGGCGGGAATAAGAAATAATATCCCAATCAATATCGCTGGATATTTTTCTGTCATC
>PKYU01000507.1 GCA_003132765.1 Chitinophagaceae bacterium
TTTAAATTCGCCTTTTGGCTGGTATTAAGAATATAGTCCCTTTATAACACTTCTTTGATAAAAGCAAGGAATTTAGGAATATTTTACTTTAGATAAAATATTTTTAGATTTTAAATTTTCCATTTTTCGAGTATACTACCATGGTAGCTTACACTATTTTTCAGTGGAGCTGCAAGGAAATGAACTTACGATGTAACTACCTAATTTACAATTATTTACGAAACCACTGAAAAGCAAACTCATGAATTACTCANNCATAGTATAGCTGGGTATACCCAATAAGCTGGGCACATTATTTATCCGCTTGCACTAACAGAGGTAAGATTGTGGGTTATCGCCATCGTTGATACGAACCGGTGATTTTTCATTATCCAGGGTATATCCGTTTTCCATACCACCAAGGCCCATCACCTTTGCTTTGGTCTCCATTCTGGAACTTCCTTTTTCCAGCCGCATTAGTTTAGAGTTATCTTTTTTGAAAAGACATATTCCATTGCTGAATTCGGGAGCGGGATAATCCTGAGCAAGAACAACCGTTGCAAAAAGTAACGGGGCAAAAGAAGATAAAAGCTTATTCATACTATTTCTTTTTTGCTGATTGTTTTCCAAATGACCAGCCGGCAAAAATCTGAACAACATTATTCTTTGCATCGGCACTGGAGAAGGAAGGCATCTGGCCTGACTGTGCAGTTGCATACAATTTCCCCAGGCTGATATTATACCTTGCCCCGACGATCAGCCCCATGACGGGATGTATTTNNTCACTGATCCGTAAGCGCCGGGTATGCCACTGCTATTATTGGTGCTATCTGCTTTTGCATTGATCAGCAAAGCCATTTGTGCTCCCAGTTGTAACTGGAGAAACTTTGTGATGTTGATACCCATTAGTTGGGGCAACAGGATATATTCAAGGTTTACAGTGCCGGTTTTTGTACTGGTTTTAAAATCATATCCCTGCTTTGAATAAATGACTTCTGTCCGGGAGCTGATAATTTTTTTACTCGGAGGCGCCAGGAATATGCCAAACATAAAACCTGAACGGCTGCTGCTGTTAATAGAAGAAGCGCTGCTAACATTGGCAAAGTTGACACCGCCCTTTAATCCAAAACCCATACCCTGGCCAGATGCAAAGGCCGGAACAATGAGCAACATATAACATAGTATTTTTCTCATAAAATTATTTTTGAAAATGTAGAATGTTTTCTGGAGTTGGACAATATAACAAATGTTAGAGACGGTGTTGGTCGGGAGAAAAACAAGAGATGAATTATACCTTTCCCGTCATCTTGTTGATGGCTTCCGTTCGATTCTGCACATGCAGCTTGTGGTAGATATTGTGAATATGCTGCCGCACCGTACCAGTAGTGATGGAAAGCCTTGCTGCAATTTCTTTATACAGAAGGCCTTTGGCCAGGAGTTGAAGCACTTCATTTTCCCTCAAAGTAAGCTGAGTCATTTTATCAGATGCTGACTTACTATGAAAGCGATCAATAACTTTCCGGGCAATGGAAGTACTCATGGGGGACCCACCCTGGCGTAGTTCCAGTAAAGATTCTGTTATTTTCGTCAGAGAGGTTTTTTTCAGTATATAACCGCTGGCTCCGGCACTCAGCGCTTCAAAGACTTTTTCATCATCTTCATAAATAGTAAACATGATGAACTGGGTAGCGGGACACTCGTTCTTTACTTTTTTAATACAATCAATGCCATTCATGCCCGGCAGATTAATATCCATAATCACAATATCCGGTTGCCAGGCCACTAATTCTTCAGCAGCTTTCTCAGCATCGGGAAAAGCCGCCAATAATTCAAAGCGTTCATCCAGCGTCAATAGGCTGATCAATCCTTCTCTTATCTCCTTTAGATCCTCTACAATGCAAACTTTAATAGGGGCCATATATAAAAATAAGGTTACAGCGATCAGCAATCTATAGAACAAATGTTATAGATGATGATATTTCTTTTATAATGGTACTGTTGCTTCTATGATAACGCCATTTCCATCCGATGTTGAAAAATGTCCTCCGACAGATTCAATTCTTTTCTGCAGGTTCCTCAATCCATTTCCTCCATCTGAATTTTTTGTTCCGCTAAATCCTTTTCCATTATCATGGATGATCACCGAAAGTTTTTTATCAATCATAAAACGAATCTCCACCTTTTTTGCTTCAGCATGTTTTACGATATTGTGCAGGCTTTCTTTCACGGTTAAAAAAACGTTTCGCCGGACTTCACCGCTGAGAAACAGGTGTGGAATATTATCGGGCAATTGTATATCACAATCCAAATGGTTCTCTTCGCAATATTCCATAGCATAGGACCGGGTATAAAAAACCAGATGCTCCAGTGTGTCATTTTTTTCATTCAATGCCCAAATGATCTCATTCATTTTTTGTACTAACTCGTTTGAGTTGACAACTATTTTATCTGCATCATGTCGTGTTATCTCACTAAAACTGTTACGCTTTACTTTTTCGCTGAGAAATCGCAGAGTAGAGAGTCCTGCACCCAGGTCATCATGCATGTCAGACGCAATTCTCATTCTTTCTTTTTCAACTGCCTGTTGTTTTTCAAGAGATGATCTTTGTGCTCTCAATTTGCCCTGATAATAATTTCTAACAACAAATATTATCAGGGCTAAAATGAATATACCCAGCAAGGAACGGAACCACCAGGTCTGCCACCATGGAGGAGTGATAACAAAAGCATAATTCAATAGTTGAGAAGGATACCCGGCAACAGGAAAAACAGCTTTTATTTTTAATGTATATTTACCCGGCGCCAGGTTCACAAAATTCAGATCTGCATCCGCAGATGGTTCACTCCATTGATCATTGCTGCTTCCTGTAAGCTGATAGCTGTATTTGATCTGCCTTTCGTCATAAAAAGAAGGAGCAGCAACGGAAATAATTAAGTTATTCTGCCGATATGAAAAATCATGAATCGAATCAGCATCTGTAAAAAGTGTTGCACCTGATTTGATCTGAGTAATATAGAGCGAAGGAATAAAAGTTGAATAATTCTTTGCAGTTGGATATACTTTCAACAGGTTGCCAGATTCGCTTAGTGCCCAGGATGTATTGCTCTTGTCGGTCATTACTTTTTTGATGGATTGAAACACTCGACTACTATGGGTAATATTTTTAATAACAGCAGGTATGGAAGAAGTTTCCACTTTATCAAGCCCAGAAGGTGAACTGGCCCAGATATTATTGTGATAGCCGCAACTGAGATACTTAATAAAGTTATCGGTTAATCCTTCTTTTCGGGTAAGATGTTGAAGGAGATCTAATCGGTTCTGTGAATAACGAAAGCAATATAATCCGTCATACCGGGTACCGATCCATATTTTTCCGCTGTCATCTATCGCCAGGCTTCGCGGATATTGTATATANNACGGATTGCAATTGTAAATAATGAGCTGGGTCTTCGGGGTGAATTGTAAATACCTGAAGCTTGTTTGAGCGAGTGGCTATCCATAAATGTCCACTTTGATCTAATGACAGTTGATCAACAAAATAATCTATCGAGTAACTGAATCTCATTTTATTCTTCATAAAGGCTTTTAACTGGTTATCCCCACAGTAGATGAGATTATCATAAGTATCAATAACGCCAAACCCGGTTTGCACGGATAAATCTTCATAGAAAATTGTTGCTGTGGCCTGATTACCTGCAACCGGGATGATTATCCGGAAAATATTTTTGTCATTATATAACCAGAGTACAGAACCTTTTGCTAGCAGATGGCCTTTCGTCATTGGAGGACTTGGAAGATGGAAGATCTTTTTTGTATTGCCTGATAAAAGGATCAACTGTCCCATCTTTCCATCATATAGCCACACACTATCAGATATTTTTTGTGCATATAGATCATTAATGAAGGCCTTTTCGAAAGGATGATCAAAAAATTCTACGTTGTTGCTCACAAGTTTTTGCACACCTTTCCCCTCTGGAAGAAACCAATTATTGCCTTCTTTATCCCGAAAGATATAACTTATAATATCAGAACCCAGGCCGTTGACCTCGTTGTATAGAACAGGCGGAGTTCCGGGTTTAATAAAAAACAAGCCTTCGCCGTAAATACTTAGCCACAGCTGTCCCATGTTATCAAATTTCAGAAATGATGCTTTTCTATTTCGGATGGAAGCAAAGACTGCCGGAACAACTTCATCAGCAATTATACCACGCTGCAAGTTTACTTTTTTTAATACACGAAGACCTTTGCTGGAACTGATCCAGATATCTCCATTGGCTGATACTTCGGTTCTGTACGTGATGAATTTATCTTCAATGGCAAGAATTTTTTGTTGCTCAGGGTCATACAGAATAAGATTGCCGGCCTCCTTGCTGATTTCGGGATTAACAAGAATAAGTAACTTCCCTGCGACCTCCTGCACCTGGATGAGAAAACCTGTAGGTTTTTTCCCATTATACGAGAAGGACAAGCGATTAAATTTTTGATCTTTCCAGATAAATAGTCCTTCGTCAGTAGCTACATATATAGAACCATCCCTGCTTTTAAAAAAACTATTAATAATAGGACAAAATCCGTCACTAGTTTTGAATGGCTTTATCTTCCCTTTTACTAGGCAGTTGAATTGCTTGGAATTGGTGGCTATCAATATAGAATCGGGAGAGATTTCAATTACATCATTTATCAGTTCATTTGACAAACCTTCAGCAATGCCATAATTTGTAAATCGGGCACCATCATATACACTCAGTCCATCAAAAGTGAGAAAATATAAACGTCCTTTTGAATCCTGATACATAGAACGAACCCGGTTATACACTAACCCGTCTGCAGAAGTATAGCTGATAAATGGAAGCTGTTGTGAAGAAACTTCACTGTTACCTGAAAATAAACATGCAAGAAAAAGCAGCATTCGTTGCATGCTTAAATGTAGTTAAAAATTGTAAGCACATCCCATTTTTGGAAAATACTTATGAGATTGTAAAAAAATATGCTTAAAAACTGTATTTGGTCAAAACAAAATGAGCTATCCGGTATAGTCAGTTTTATTACTGAAATTCAGGTTTTTGCTTTTAAATGCTGATGTTTGCTTTTGTTTCGTGAAAATTTGTTACTAATCTGTTACCAGAATCATATAAGTACTTATAAATCCAGAGGATGGTATATTCTGTCAAAATGTGAAAACAAATGAAAACACATTTAAAGTTAATCACAATCCCCTGCCACGGCTATAATCTTTCTGCAACATGA
>PKYU01000617.1 GCA_003132765.1 Chitinophagaceae bacterium
CCAGGCCTCGTGGACAAGTCCGTATATGGGGCCTCGAAATACAAGTTTTGTAGGAGGCGCATATGGATGGAACCAACCAACGCAGGAATTTGTGGATAGTTATGAACCAGGCGATTTAAGAAAAGATATGACCATACTATATCAGGGCTGCCCTGATTTTGATGGTAATGTTTATCAAAGCAGCTATTCTTCTACTGGATATAACGTTAGAAAATTCTTAGTGCCAACTTCAGTTTCACCTCAATATAACACCAGTCCGGAAAATTTTCCTGTCTTAAGGTATGCAGATGTTTTATTAATGCAAGCAGAGTCAATGAATGAACTAGGTCAAACTAGCCTGGCTTTAGCTCCAATAAACCTTGTAAGAGAGAGAACTGGACTCCCCGATATTCCAGCAGGTACTTCACAAGGCAACCTGAGAACTTTAATCTTGCATGAAAGGCGCATGGAACTAGCATTTGAAGGACAGCGTTGGTTTGATCTTATAAGAATCAATAATGGGCAATATGGAATAGACTTTTTGCATTCAATAGGGAAAACCAACGTAACTGCGAAAAATTTATTGATGCCCATTCCTCAAATAGATTTGCAGGCTAATCCTAACCTAACTCAAAACCCTGGCTATTAATTTTAAAAATTAAATCTTATGCATCCTTCATCATATTTTATAAGTACAGCCCACAATTTTCTACAAAAGAAAATCTTCCTTATAATTTCTTTATTTTTTATTTTCTTCATCGGAATCTCCAGCTGCAAGAAAACGGAAAATTTTTCACCTTTGGCGGTAAATGCACCCCTTGCTGTGACTGTTTCAGACTCATCCATGATTTTAAACGAGTCAAATAAATTTAATACAGCGATTACTTTTAACTGGACAACCGGTTCCAATTATCGCAGTAATGAACCCATTACCTATGTTTTTGAAATTCATAAAAAGGGGAATAATTTTTCGAGTGCAATAAAAAATAATTTAGGTAAAGCCTTATACACTTTGAGTTATACTACTAATTCATTGAACGGATTATTATTAACTTCATTTAAAGCCACTGTTGGCAGTATCTTTTCGCTTGAAGCAAGAATATACACCATCATCGGCGACGGCACTATTAAGGGGGATACATCAAATGTAATTCCCCTTTCAATTACTCCCTATCAGCCGGTTTCGACTTCCCTATACATTATTGGAGATGCTACTGCTACCGGATGGGATTCAACTTTAGCAGATTCTTTAACTCCTGATCCTACTGTCCCCGGTCTATTCCATTATCAAGCAACATTAACGCCAGGTCAATTTGAGTTCATAACAAAACTTGGTTCCCTTTTACCATCCTACACGGAAGGGACAGACAGTGCTCACGTTTTTTATAGAACCATAGCCAGCGAACCAGATAATAAATTCACTATTACTTCAGCCAGTGTTTATGAAATTGATGTTAATATTATTTCATTAACAATCACTTTGACTAAGGCAGCGCTACCGCTATACTCCCAGCTCTGGATTGTTGGCGCTGCAACGCCAAACGGATGGAATATTGATAATCCCAACGTAATGAAGGTCGATGCATTTAATCCCTTTATTTTTCATTACAATGAAGTGCTGATGGTCGGAGAATTTAAAATTCCTACCGGTACTGGAAACTGANNCTACAGCTGCATTGGTTTTTGGCAACACAAATCCTCCTGATAATAAATGGCAAATAAATACTGCAGGACCCTATAAAATTTCTTTGAATATTCAATATAATTCAATTCACATAACACCATTTACGCCTTTTACTACTTTATGGATGGTAGGCGATGCCACACCTGCTGGATGGAATATTAATACTCCCACACCTTTGACTCCGGCACCTGGTGATCCTTATACATTTACTTATACGGGCCCACTNNTTAACTGTGATTATTTCAGACCAGAAATTAATCACCCGGCAATAGCCGATACCAATGCACTTTTTGTACCACATGGAGCAGCCCTAGCAGATGTCAATGATTATAAATGGTATATTTCAATTGCAGGAAATTATAAGATTACATTTAACCAATTATATGAAACTATCTTAATTCAACCACAATAATTTCTTTTAAAATAACAGATTATAAAATTATGACGTCGATAATTGCAAATTATTTATTTGCGGGGCTGGTTTTTTTCGGATGTAAAAAACCGGCTTCTCAGGGCAATCCCATACCAGTATATCATGCTGATACCACTGTTTCTATAACAACAGATAAAGCTAACTATAGCCCGGGCGACCTCGTATCTTTCTCAATAGATAAACCTTTACCGGCTTCAGCTAAAATAAGATACCGGCAACTGGATAATATTATCGCAGATATAAATATTCCAGGTACCAGCTGGAAATGGACTGCTCCTTCAACAGATTTTACAGGCTATATGATTGAGGTGTATAACATAGAGAATGGTGTTGAAAAAATCTATGGCTGTACAGCCGTTGATGTCTCTTCAGACTGGTCTCATTTTCCCCGATATGGTTTTCTTTCTGCTTATGGCCAATTGAGTAACAACTATATGGATTCTGTGATGAATAACCTCAGTCGTCTTCATATAAATGGTATTCAGTTTTATGATTGGGAGTATGACCATCATCAACCATTGGCAGGAACAGTTTCTAATCCTGCAGCTTCCTGGCCTGACATTGCAAATCGAACTAATTATAAATCTACTGTAGATTATTATATTTCTTCTGCGCATACGCATAATATGCAGGCAATGTCTTACAACCTTTGCTACGGTGCATTAGATGACGCAGCCACTGACGGCGTATCTGATCTATGGTATTTGTACACGGACCAGAACCATCTAACGAAATACGTACTAAATCTTCAGGCACCATTTAAAAGTAAGATTTTCCTTTTAGATCCTTCCAATACGTCATGGCAGCAATACATAGCCGGTAAAACCCAGGACATGTACGATGTATATGCATTTGATGGATATCATGTTGACCAGGTCGGCGACATCGGAAGCATTTATGATTTTAATGGCAACTCTATTAATTTGAGTGTCGGCTTTTGCTCATTTCTAGCTGCTATGAAAACGTATGGGCCTTCAAAAAAATTGGTGATGAATGCAGTAAATCAATTCGGGCAACAAGCTAGTATTTCCACGTCCCCTGTTGATTTTTTATATACTGAAGTGTGGTCGCCTAATGAAGCATTTAATGATCTTTCAAATATTATTAAGAACAATGATGCTTGGAGCAATAATACCAAAAAATGCACCCTGGCTGCATACATGGATTATAATGTTGCTAAAGGGAAAGGCTATTTCAATACGCCGGGAGTATTACTCGCCGATGCGGTAATATTTGCATTTGGGGGATCGCATCTTGAAATGGGCGATCATATGTTATGCAATGAATATTTCCCAAATGCCAATCTGCAAATGAAACCCGACCTTCAACAAGCTATTATTCCTTATTATGATTTTTTATCAGGATATGAGAATTTACTGAGAGATGGTGGTAGCTTCAAGACACCTGATATTATTTCTTCCGATGGAAAAACCATGATCAATAACTGGCCTCCACAAAGTGGAGGCATTTCTGTTATAGGAAAAGATTTGGGCAACCGGGAGGTCATTCATCTGATCAATTTTGCCAATGCATCTTCATTTGACTGGCGCGATACTAACGGTGACCAGGCAATGCCTAAAACATATCAAAATATTTCTTACATACTTACATTAACAAGACCAGTATCGAAATTATGGATGGCTTCTCCCGATATAAATGGTGGTGCTATGCAGCAAATTCCATTCACGCAATCAGGAAATTCAATTGCATTTACTCTACCAACTTTGCAATATTGGGATATGGTGGTGGCAGATTATTAATTGGCTTGATCTTAATTAAATACTATCTATTTGTTAATCGGTTGTTATGCCGGGCAGCTTATATTTGTTTTAGGTAAACATATTTTAAAAATTCGGTTCTTAACTAATTTATATGTATTCATGTTTTAGTAAAATAGTTTGCGTCAGTTTACTCAGTTTTTTGGCTGATTTTGGCTATGCCCAAAACCCGGGAATTCCTGTTTATCAATCTAAAAAATTTTCTGTATTTCCGGATAGCGTAGTACAAAATAATTATAGTGCAAGTGCTATTTCTGCAACAGAATTAATTTCTAATTATAAAAGCCCGGAAGAAAAGATTCAGGCTGATAAAACATTTGTACACTGGCAGCTCTCAAAGGTTATTACGGCTTATCCTCATTATGAATCCTCATTCCTTTTATCGGATGCTATTTATAACATGTCTCTGGAGGAAATGATTAACGCCATAGAATCAGACAGCACCTTTCGTACAGGTAAATTATGGGGCGGGGTATGGACTCGGGATATAAGTTATAGTATTATTTTATCTATGGCTTNNTTACCTGGAGCCGGAAGTAGGCATGAAAAGCCTGTTGCGAAAAGTAAATAAAAATGGCTACATTATTCAGGATACAGGTACAGGGGGCGCTTATCCTTGTTCAACTGATAGAATGATCTGGGCTGTTGCAGCATGGGAAATATATAAGGCTACAGGAAATAAAGATTGGCTGCAGAAGGCGTACCTGATTATAAAAAAATCAGTTGATAATGACAGTGAAGTTGCATATGATAAAGTCACGGGCCTAGTCAGGGGCGAGTCTTCTTTTCTTGATTGGCGAGAGCAAACTTATCCAGCCTGGATGCAACCTGCAGATATATTTGAGAGTGAATGTTTAGGAACTAATGCTGTTCATTATGAAGCGAACAAGGTCTTAGCTGAAATGGCAAAAATCTTAG
>PKYU01000618.1 GCA_003132765.1 Chitinophagaceae bacterium
TGTGACTGAGGATATCCACTCCTTCTTTTGCTAATTCTTTAATTTTGTTTTTTCGTTTCATCTCATCAATAGGATCTAGCTCTCTTTTGTTTTTTAAAGCGCTTGACCAATTAACAAGAAATTCTCCAATTATAAGATTGATTTGCTCAGTCGGAGATATTTCTAATAGATCTAAATAACACTTATGAGCCCTTTCAAAATTGGGGAATTCCAAAACAGTGTAGGTGAATGCAAGGGCTAATAGAACATTGGCATCCCGTTTTCCAGATCGTAGTATCTCCTTATCCAAGTTCTCAAGCATTTCGATAGATTGTTTAATATTTCTCTTTCTATCTCTTAGAAATAANNAGAAATAATGCATAATGAAATCGAAGCAGAATAGAATTTGGGTATTTATTAATTTCACCTTTTAAGAAATACTCGGCATATGCAAAATCACGAACTTCTAAATAACCATTAAAAATTTCAATTATTTCAAATTCTTCCGCTGCATAATCCATTCTCCTTTCCATCGTAAGATTATTTGCAATCTTTTTACGCAGATTATTTGTTAGCTGGATATTTTCTTTAATTAACCCTTTTGCCAATAGTCCAATTTGATTACTAACTCTGTACTTTTCCTCAATGCCTACATTTATTTTATCTACGCATTGAAAATTCAGTAGAACTGGAACGTGTTTATTAATTTGATGCAACGGAAGTTCTAATATCAAAGAAATTTGCCGTGCAGAGATAGGTTGATTCAGTATTTCCAATAAAATTAAGATTTGCAAATAACATTCATCTTTTCTTAAATGCAGCAACACTTCTGAGTAGCTGAATTTAANNCCGACAGTCCATCTAATATATCGATAATGGGTACGTGAAATTCATATATTTGTCCTAAACAATGTTTTATTACGATAGGTATTCCAAATGTTGCGTCATGAATTAACTTACATTGGTCCATGCTTAAAGGTTTATGCGAATTCTTATAACGATCATAAATGCTCTCCATCAACATTACCGATTCCTTACTTTCTAAACCTTCCAATTTAATTTGATAATATCCACTCGGAATTAGCTCTCTCGAAGTCAATATAACCTTAAAATTATTCGGTAGAAGTTTTAAATGTTTCTTTACATCGCTACCAAAAAAGTTTATTATTTTATTTGTTTCGATTTTTGTAACAGTCTCAAAATTATCTAACACTAAAAGAATTTTATTTTCTTCTAATAATCCAAATATTAAGTCTTTAAGCTCTTCCAAATTATATTCATTTACGTCTTCATAATCAAAAAAACGTAAAATAATTTGCAAGATATTTTCTAGCGATTCAAACTGTTGAGGATTTGATACGGTAGCATTTTGTTCCCAATTATAAAAATTTGATTTTGCTGACACCCAAATAATATTTCCATACAGGACATTATTCGGTTCTGTTTCATTGTATAATTGATTAGTTAATTGAATCAATAGCGCAGTTTTCCCTACTCCACCGGGTCCATATAATATTCCATTTTGATTAGGGATTTCAATTATTTCCTCTCTAATTTTATTCATTTGCTTTTTTCGTCCAATGAATTGAGTACTGCCTTGAGAAGGTATATTTGCCTTTATATTATTTATAGGATTGGATTTTGGCAATACTTCGGTCCAAAATAACGCCTGAGAATTTCCAATTGAAGAAATTTTAAATAGATATTTATTAAATTTTTTCTTAGACTTTATAGTGTGAACATGGTCATCTATCAACGAAAAATATTGATACCCTGAGGTTTTTGTTTTTTTATAGAAGAATAATTTATCATCTTTCAATAGAATAAAGGGAAAAATATCATGCACCTTTTTCTTGCCATTTTTTTCAGATAGAATTATTTGGGTCTTCCCATTCCACTCATCTTCGTGTAAATCTTCTAACTTGATACTTTCTTCATATTCATCAAAAACACCATTAAAAAAATCGCGATTTTTAATTAATACCATTCTTGTTTCATTTTCAATAAATATCTTATCCAGTTTCTTGAAACGAAATCTATGCGCTAATATTGGTTCTAAATTGTCAATAATTGCACAGAAACCGTCTTTCCATGCTTGCAAATCCAATCGGCTTTGTAATTCATTATCGTCTATTATTTTCGCTATGTTAACTAAATGGGCAGATTCATTTCTAAAAGCAACAAAGTCATTTATGATTGCCAAAAAAGACCTCTTGTTATTTTTATTAATTACTATGTTCGCAATATTCTGAGATGAGTCTTCTAATGAATTAAAGATCTTTTTCAAGTCCCCCAAATAGATAGCTAAAGGTCCCATAACTATCGTTTCTTCAAGTTTTGCCTTCATCTTAATCAGCTCAGACGAAGCAGTGTTATCTATTAAGTGAAAACAGGCTTTCGCCAGTGATGCCTGTGAGCCCAAAGAAGGCGCAAGATATTTATCTCGCAAAATTTCATTTATTGATTTTATTTTTTTTCTATACAAATCATCTTCATGATCAAATTTTTCCTCATAAGTTCTTATCGTTGTTATTATAAATAGTTGAAGAGAAAGCTCGATCAGATTAATCGTCGAATGAAAAATATCATTAAATTTTTTAGAAATCGCCTTATTATCATTCAGCGCACTATTTACGAAAGTCGACATGCCCGGGAAAAAATCTTTATTACTCATTTTATAAGAGTTAGTTTTTAAAGTTTTGAATTTAATTTCTTACTTACTCAAAATTTTTAAAAAATTCAGGTATAATTTCATACACAGTTACCGGCCTCAATCCCAATTGGTATTTTTCAAACAATGATACCAGCCTTTCTCCATCTATAAGCTCTATTGGCGGTACTCCATCTCTACTTGCTTCTTTCTTTGCCTCCTGCGTAAATCTGCCAGTTGTAATGATCAAACCCTTATCAGCTCTACCCTGCATAGCACCACGAAAATCTCTTACATAATGGGGCGAAACCGCTTCTTTATATCTTTTACATTGAAAAACAATATTGAAATTCACAACATCATTTAGTTTTATTACACCGATACCATCTATTCCCTGATCTCCACTCCTGCCTGTAATAACTATATCATGAATTTTTATTTCAGTCAATAATCTTTTACATATTTTTTCAAACCCGTCTGGTTTTAAATTTTTGAGCAAATTGAGCAGGGCAACAGAATGCTCTTCATCTTCTACAACTTCATCATCAATCTGTTCCTCTTTTTTCTTTTTGGGTTTTTTAGGACCACCTTCGTATTCTTTGTGAACTTCTCTAAATAAGTTATATACGCTCTCGGTATTTAGTTTTGCATCAAAACCTCCCTGCGTTAATTGCCATTCTCCTCGTGTTTCCGAGTTAATCAGGCCTGCCTTAACCAGGTAAAACCTGGCCCATTGGATTCTGTTTTTAACTTTTGATTGGCCGGAAACATTTGTCCCGCTAACGATTTCATCAGGAATTTTTAATCTTTCGATTACTTTGTCTACAACTTCAGAGGCATTTCCAGATCCGCCGTTTTCTTTTAATACCTCAATTATTGGTATCATATAGTCTAAAAACTGTGGCCCCTTTGGATGACTCATAATTACACTTTTATTTGGTTTTAAGCTGCCTTCTCCATCCCATTTATAAATTTATCCACAAATCCCATAATCTTGCCTAATATCCTCTCACCAATTCTTTTTCTTTCTAACACAGATGGTTTTTCACCTTCACGGAGTTCTAATATTTCATCACGCAACGGTTCCCTTTCTGCGTATAAATAGCTTTCAATCAGTGATTGTGTTTTTTGCGGGGAAAGCTTTTCTTCTTCTACCAAATCATTGAAAGCCTTTTGTTGTTCTTCATTCCAGAATTTTTCAAAGGCCTCAGGTATGTCATCTGTGTCTTCGAGCAAAGGAAGGTTTTCCTTTATGAACTTTTCAATCAACTCACGCTTACTTCTTAGATGCACTTCGGAACTCAAGAGGTTGAATATTTCTTTCTCTGTTTGAGCCGCATCTTTCTTGGTATTGGCTTTCAGTTTAATCAGCAGTTGAAGAATATAAGCGACATTTATTTCATCACGATGAATCAATTCCAATTCAAAATCTACATCTTCGAGTATCGATACTTTTTCTTTCTGACGATCAGTCTTCACCTTATCGTGCAAGTCAAGGTATTTGCTTTTATAATCTTCAAAAAGTTGTTCATGCATTGCCAGGTCTTCCCATTTGAAGTCAGCAAAAGATGTAGCCACATTTTTTACTCGTATTATTTCCCGGAATGCTTTTATAAATTCCAGTTCATCCTCCTCAGTTTTTAATTCGTTTACACTATTAACGGTCGGGGTAATCATTAATAAATCGATATAGGCATCATTAAGCTTTTTGACATATTCTTCATAAGGTTTCATTATGATTACATCAATAGCTTCCTTATTACTGAATAATGTTATAGCCTGGTCGGTTGCGAACTTAAGGTTTCTAAAAACCATAATATTTCCCTGCGATTTTTGTTCGTTTAAAATTCTATTAGTTCGGGAGTAAGCCTGTATTAAACCGTGATATTTCAAATTCTTATCAACGTATAAAGTATTTAGCGTTTTGCTATCGAAACCGGTCAGGTACATGTTCACTACTAACAAAATATCAATTTTACGTTCCTTAACCTTCTTTGAAATATCATTGTAGTAATTGTAATACGACTCGCTATTGTTAGTAGAGAATTTGGTCCCAAATAATTCATTATAGTGACCTATGTACTCATCCAATTTTTCTCTGGTATGTGAATTTATTTTTATTGAAGACTTTTCGGTTTCTGTTACAGAAGGTCCTTCAGCAACAATATTCAAATCATAATTATCAAAGTCTTCTTCAAAATTTATATATCCTTTTGCATCTTTATCGGCTTCATTGACACCATAGCTAAAAATGGTTGCAATTTTTAAATTATGCTTTTCTTGTTCTTTTCTCTTTTGGAAAAAATCATAGTACTTGATTAATGTCTCTATGCTGTTAACACAAAACATTGCTGTGAAGTCCCGGTTATGTGTTTTANNCCCATCAATTCTTTCGTATCAATATCCTCTACATCGATATCTATTTCTGTAGCTGTCTCTTTTCTTTTATATCGCCCAACGTATTCCACAGAAAACTTTAGAACATTTTCGTCCCTGATGGCATCGGTTATTACATATTTATGCAAACACTCATGAAACAATTCTTTGGTTGTCCGTTTACCTGATTCATTTCTAATAGCATTTTCGGCGAATATGGGCGTACCCGTAAAGCCAAACAATTGTATGTTATTGAAAAATTTATTGATGCGATTATGGGTATCGCCAAACTGGGAGCGATGGCATTCGTCAAAAATAAAAACGATCCGTTCTTCCTTTAGCTTCTCCATCTTCCCCAAATAATGCCTTTTGGTAATGGCTGAATTTAATTTTTGGATAGTCGTTACAATCAATTTTGTGTCATCAGCAAATTGCCTCACTAAATGTTTGGTATTGTTCGTACCATCAACTGAACCTTTACTAAAGCTGTTGAACTCTTTGTTGGTTTGATAATCCAAATCCTTTCTATCTACCACAAATACTACTTTCTTTACCTGCGGTAAATTCATTAATACCTGGCTGGCTTTAAAAGATGTCAGAGTTTTACCCGAGCCTGTAGTATGCCAGATGTAACCGTTCTTTTTAGTTGTTTTAACTCTTTCGATAAGGGCTTCAACTGCATAAAACTGGTAGGAACGAAGCACCATTAAAATCTTTTCCGTCTCATTCAGCACTATGTATTTGCATATCATCTTTGATATGTGACACGGCTCTAAAAACTCACTCGCAAAACCATTAAGAATATTTGTGAAACGGTTATTATCCTTGTCGGCCCAATAGAAAGTTTGCTTGAATGATTGAGTTCGGTTATTGGCATAATACTTTGTATTTACACCGTTGCTGATTACAAAGATTTGAATATATTGGAATAACGCGGCGCTCGCTCCAAAGGAGTGTCTTTGATACCTGTTAATTTGATTAAAAGCCTCTTTANNTGAACTAGCGGCAGTCCGTTTATTAGCAGTGTAACATCGTAACGATTTTTGTATTTGCCTTCCATGCTCACCTGGTGTGTAACCTGAAATTGGTTTTGACACCAATGGTCCATTTGTATGAACTCAAAATATAAATTATCGCCGTTATCTCTTACAACATGCTGTTTTTCCCGAAGTGTCTTTGCTTTTTCAAAAATGGACCCCTTGCTTAAAATGTTTAAAACTTTGTCAAACTCGGCTTGCGAGAGACTGATATTGTTATGCCTTTCTAATTGAGATTTAAGGTTTATTAATAAATCCTTTTCACTGTTGATTACAACATATCTGTAACCCAATTTTTGCATTTGGGTAATCAGTTGTTCTTCTAAAACCTGTTCGCTTTGTTTACTCATCAGTAATTACCGTTTCCTTACTGTCTAAATAATTTTGCAATTCCTGTTCGTAAGCAACAGGATCTTGTTCGAATAGTGCTTTGCTATAACTTAAGATGCCAAATGGATTCTCTAAATCTAATTTCTCATTGAAATCTGGAAAGTCGTTAAATTCCAACTCCTTTTCNNTTTTTAATTTGCACTTTTGAAAAGCAATGAAGAATATAAAAGAGCATATTATCTGTAATATTCATAACAAGATTGGAAAATTGACTACCACTAAAATATTCTTTCGGAGATAATTTTCCATGTGATATATCCCCCCTTTTATTTCTCAATTCACCTATACAAACAATCAGTTTATTTACTTTATTTACAAAGTCTAATTCAATATCTTCATTCAAATATGCCAGTTTGTTCATTGATTGCCTTACTATTGGAGAAAAATCCATCTTATCTACAGCAATGGCATCATACGACAAGTCTATTTGTTTCCATATAAACTTAGATAATCCTTCCAGTAATGCTTTGCAACTTTCAATGGCGATATCGGGATTGCTATCTACATTTTCTTCTATCTTTTCAAGCAGGGTATAGTAATACTCGATATTTAAATAACTATTCTCTAATTGCTTTAATATTATTCTTTNNTTTTTGTAATAAGCCTTTTTTCCATGTCTCCATTTTATCGATATTAACCTTTGAAAGCTTTATTTTTTCATCAACAGAAGAAATGAAATCAGCAATTTTCGTTTGTTCTTTTTTTGAAGGAAATGGCAACTTGACTTCAGAAAAATTCTTATAACTAATCATTTTTCCATCTCTTATTCCTTCCAAGGTTTTGTTTAATGTATTAATATAATTCTCAGTCTTGAAGAAATATTTAAAAAACNNTGTCAATATCCACGAAAGGTCGCAAAATAATATAGGCTGGGCTGCATATCCCTTTATAATTCGAGTATTCAATGCCACCCTGGAAAGACCTCAGGCTAATTATAAAATCACCTTCCTGAACCACTTTATAACTTTCGATACTTTTATCAGTAACTGAAATATTATACTCAATTAAATTTCTGGGAATAGCTCCATGTTCCTGCGTAATAGCTAATATTGGTAAGTCTGAATCATGTTCCTTATCCGTTACTGTTTCAAATATTAGATTGCCATTCATATATTGCCATTTCGGAAATCCCTTTTCTTGATCATCTTTAAATCTCAATTCCAGTGAAAGAATTTTTTGCATTACGCCCTTTTTGTATTCTTCTAAAAGGTTTTTTTTCTTATTAAGGTCTTGTATCTTTTTATCTACTGCTGTGAGAAAAGAAGCAATTTTATTTTGTTCAGAATGAGTGGGGAAGACAACCGTATTTGTTAACACTTTATCATTATTAACCTTCATGTCATTTTTTGCTCCGATATTAACTAATGGCTTTAGGTATTTGTTCAATCTTTCGGGAAGCTGAAAGTAATAATCAATGAATTTTCCTGAATGTCCATCTTTAATATTATATACGGCATACAATGTAGAAACAATGCCTGTATAGAATTCATTAAATTTAATTATTCCATATGGATATTCTTTCAGCGGACTTTTAGTATAAACTATTTGGTGTTGTTCGAGAATGTTATAAGGAAGAATTGATTCACCCGCAAAGGATCTGCCTTTATACTCCATCTGATTTACAACCCCGGCCGAACTGGAGACGCATAACATATCATTTTTTTGAAACTTGCCATCTTTATTCTTGTTGATGTAAGTTTCAAGAACCAAGTTCAATTTTATTTTCTTCCATGAGTCTCTAAATTCCGAAAACCTCAAAATTGGTGTGTTCATTTTCTATTCAATTATTAAAATGGATATGAGATGTTAAGTTCTCTACAAAAAGCTGCTATTGTCCCGTCAATGCTTTTTAAGTTTTCGTTTAATGCTTTTAGTTCCTTAGCTATGGCTTCAATGTCTATTTTGTTCTCTGCCTCAAAAGTGTCAACATAGCGGGGTATGTTCAGGTTATAATCGTTTTTGGTAATGTCGCTAAGACTTGCTTTTTTACTGTACTTATCTAATTCCCTGCGGTTGCGGAAGCTGTAAATGATTTTTTCAATGTGTTCTTCACGTAATATATTTTGTGTTTTTATTTTCTCATACTCATGGCNNCCAAATACCATGATACAGGTTGGGATACTGGTGCCGTAAAAAATATTAGGCGGCAGCCCTATTACAGCATCGAGGTAGTTTTTCTGCTCAATCAGGTATTTGCGTATGTGATGCTCGGTGCCACCTCTAAACAAAACGCCATGCGGCAGTACAATAGCCATGGAGCCATTTTCTGCCAAATGGTAAATCATGTGTTGAACAAAAGCAAAGTCGGCTTTGCTACTTGGTGCCAGTTTGCCGTATTGGCTAAAACGGTCGTCGCTGGTAAATAAGGGATNNCAAACTGCATATCAATATGCTGCGGACGTTCCAGCGTATCTTCCTGCTTAATGTCAAACTTGAGATAATGCACACCGTGCAAAATCATATTCATTCGGGCAAGGTTATAAGTGGTACGGTTCATTTCCTGCCCATAAAATTTGCTAACTTCTTTTACTTCCTTAGCTACGCGAAGCAGTAAAGAGCCGGAGCCACAGGTGGGATCATATACAGTCTTAAGTTTACTTTTTCCTGTTGTAACAATCTTTGCCAATACTTTACTTACTTCCTGCGGAGTATAAAACTCCCCAGCTTTTTTTCCAGCACCACTGGCAAATTTTCCTATTAAATATTCATATGCATCCCCTAATACATCAGAGTCTGCATCTTTCAACTTAAAATCGATCTTATCTAAATGGGCTAATACTTTGGCAATAATCGCATTTCTAGCTTCAGGTGTTTTTCCAAGTTTTGTACTGTTCAAGTCCATATCCTCAAAAAGATTATCAAAATCTTCTTCGCTTGCTGTTCCCATCGTGCTAAGCTGGATATTGATCAGAATTTTTTGAAGGTCTTCAAGAATGAAATTAGCAGGTGTCTCCTCGTCCTCATCCGCTTCTTCATCTTCCCTTTGTTGTTTATTTCCTCTTTTAGCAATTTCACTAAACAGCTCTGAAGGCTTTAAAAAGTATCCTAATTTTTCAACAGACTCTTCCTTGATTGCCGCAATGTATTCTTTGCCTTCAGTCGTATTTTCGTCTATCTCCTTGTATTTAATTTTATCAGTTTTTAAAATACTATTAGCGTATATCTCCATTTTTTCTGCCAGATATTTATAAAATATAAATCCCAAAACGTAATCTCGGAATTCATCTGCATTCATTTTACCTCTAAGAGTATTAGCTACATTCCAGAGTTGTTGTTCTAATTGTTTCTTTTGATCTTCGGACATTTATAGTTTCTTTAATTTATTATCCTTTTATATCCATGGTTCTTGCCTCACGAAACACTTCCTACATGATTGGTCTTTAGGATTATGAAATTGTTCCAAGTCTCTTTCATTTCTAAACTTAATAAGTGCATCAGTTATCTCGTTTATGTCATTCATTGTTTAAAGATAATTCAAAAATCAGCGGCATGTGGTCACTTAGTTCAATCCAATCCTTTCCTTCGCCAATTTCCAGGCTAACTATTTCCTCCAGGTATTTTTCAGTCGCAAAAACGTAATCAATGTGGTATCTTTTATCCATATGCTTTTGCAGGTAAAATGTGGGCGTCTTTTCTTCTCCCTGCATTTCCCCCTTGTATTCATGGCATAAACTTCGGATACCTGTTTCCTCCAATTCTATTACTACATCAGAATGGTTCCAATACCTGCGTGGTTCATCCCAAATTTTATTACTATTAAAGTCTCCTGCAATAATGGTATGGGTCATTAATGCCTTATTCTGCTGCAGGTATTTCCAAAACTGGCCTATGTATCTGAAATCATGAGAATCCGCATGATGGCTCCATACACCTACCATATCAAATGTATCATTAATCCTTGCAGAGATAAAGTATTTAGTACCGTCGCACTCCCAATTATTATCTTCCATTTTAACAGATGCCTTGCAAAAAATTCCTAATCCGTTATTTTTATTATCACCCTTCCAAAGGTGGTTTGAAGCCCATTTTTTAATGTCCTCATCTTTCGCTCGTGAAGGATCTTCGCATTCCTGGACTATAATAATGTCAGCCTGGNNATTTCTTTCTTAAAGCACCATTTTGCCTTTGCTCTTGTGTTCTACAATTAAAGTGGCTGGCCAGAACAAATCAATAACCCCATCTTTGTTATTCAGCTGCTTTACATGATGTTCGAAAGTTGCAATCCTTCTGCGGCGAATGTCAAAAATCAGGAAGAAGTCATCCCAAAAGCTTTTTGCTTCAGCATCTTCGCTTACTTCATCTTTCCATTCTTTGGTAAAAGCAACCGCACGCGATTTTATTTCGTTCCAGCCTAAGGGCATATTGGTAATTGGTTATTTCACCATGTAAGAATTCTTAACCAGGTTAAAATTCTAAAATTATATTTTGGTGTATTCGCTTATGCGTGAAACAATTATTGGATATTATAATCCATCAGTTTAAATAAGGAGTTGCATTTAAACTTTCCAGTTAGCCTTTCTATTAGATTTTAAAATATATTGAATTACAATAAAACTGTCCACCTGTGCAGCGGTTTGTTGAGTATGATAATCAGGATGAATATGCTTTTTAATAATGGCTTTCTGGCCTTTCCTGGCCTAAATATCGCCTCGGAAGATCAGAATCGATTAGCCTCAATCACGATATAACTTTTTGATTTCATTGTCTATTTCAAATTCATGTTTACCAAAAGCATCCATTGAATCAATTCTTCCTTGGAACAAAGCCTATTCTAGCGTAAATTCCCTGTATTTATTTCCAAACCCTCCCTGTAACCAAATAGTAACGGTTACTTCATCAAAAATTTCGTGTTCAACTCTTTTTACCCAGAAATAGTCAATACCCAACTTGGATTTTACGAAAGGGAACCGCACTGTTTCAAATTCTCTGGGTATTACAGGCAAAAAGGTAAAAATATCTTGGTAATTATCATTATGATTAAAAAAGAGGCAAACTTTTGTTCCTCCTCCATAAAACAGATCTGGCTTTTCATAATTTAATACAAAGATATCGCCATAAATTTCCTTCAACCATCTTGTAACTTTGGTATTCTCAGTTTTATAATCAGTTGCGATTTTCTTAATCGTAATTTTTTCCTTCCAGGTTTCATAGAAATTTCTTTCAATTAACCACCTAAGGAAATCTATATAAGGCTTATCTGTATTATGATTCGCCAAAATGTTTGAATATTTTGTCATCCCCTTCAGGGATAAAAATATTTCATGCGTGGAAGGGATGTGAAGGATTTTCCTTCGCTCTTTTATGCGCTGCATTTTTATTTAAAAAGGTAAGGAAATTCTTGAAAATTGAAATGGTTTTTTTTATCAAATAGGAATATAATACCTGCAGCTATTCCGGTGTTGAAATCAATATTTTGAAATTGCAACCCAAATTAGATAATTCTAAAAATCAATTACATTTACTTCTAATAATTATACTATTTTATGAAACATGTGAGCATATACCTGCTTATTGTATTCCTTGCCCTGAATGCTATAGGAAAGGCACAATTGAAAGCCGATGATGTAAAAACATTTACTCTCAGTANNGTACCTTATTTATAAAGTAGGTTCCAGGAATGAATATACAGGCATCACAGGTATCTCTCACTTTTTTGAACACATGATGTTTAATGGTGCAAAAAAATATGTCCACAATCAACTGGACCGTACGGAGGAATTTAACGGGGGAACCAACAATGCTTTTACAACAGAAAATATAACCGAATATACCGATTGGTTTCCTACATCCAAACTGGAACTGTTATTTGATATAGAATCCGACAGGATGGCAAACCTCGCCTTTGACACAGCCGTTATAGAAAGCGAACGTGGCGTAGTCCACTCCGAGTGGCGAACTGATTTTGAGAACTCACCCTGGGAAGCATTAAGCGAAGCAGTTACTGCTATGGCTTTTGAACAACATCCTTATCACTGGCCGGTGCTTGGTTATGAAAGTGATATTTTGAACTGGAAAAAATCAGATCTTGAAAAATATTTTAAAACCTACTATGCTCCAAACAATTGCGTGGCAGTAATAACAGGTAACGTAACGGTTGCCGAGGTAGAAAGGCTGGCAAAGCAATACATGGAACCGATACCGCGGCAACCTATGCCCCCGCCCGTTCACATTGTAGAGCCGCCACAAAATGGAGAACGAAGGGTAATGGTGCAGCGGGATGTTACAACTCCTTATCTGTTAATAACCTATCATGTGCCGCCGACCAGAGACAGTGATTATTATGCGCTGGACGTATTGAGCCAGGTTTTATCAAGAGGGCATTCTTCACGGCTATATAGTTCGCTGGTTGATCAGCAGCAATTGGCAACCGATATAGGTACCGGTATGTCACTTTCATTTGATTTCTTTACATTTAACATTTATGCCCAATGCAGCGACAATATAAAAGCAACTGATCTTGAAAAAGCTATTTACATCGAAATAGATAAAATAAAGAAAGAAGGCATTACAGAGAATGAATTACAAAAAGTAAAAAATACTAAGCTTATGAGTTTCTATTCCCAGGTAGAGACTATCAATGGCAAATCAGGCACCATTGGTGATTACGAGGTGTTCTTTGGCGATTTCAAAAAAATGTTTGATGCTCCCGCAGAATATAACAAGGTAACTGTTGCAGATGTGAAAAGGGTAGCTAATAAATATTTCAAGAAATCAAACAGAACAGTAGGTATCTTACAAACTAACGTGGAGGATTAAATTATGAAAAAAAATATTCTGTATACTTTATTTCTATTCTTGTTTATAAATAACTTCCATTCAGCAAAAGCCCAAAGTAAACCCCGCTATCAGTTACCGCATTATGTAAAGCTACATCTGCCCAATGGACTCACTTTATATCTGATGGAAAAGCATGACGTGCCTGTTATAAGCCTTGATGCTATTGTACCGGCTGGTGCTGTAAATGATGGTGATAAGTCAGGGCTTGCCAGTTTAACCGGTAATTGCCTGAAGTGTGGTACCAAAAGCTTTACTAAAAAAGAAATTGAACAGCAGTTTGATTTTCTGGGTGCCTCCCTGTACACTTACGGTTCCAATGATAATACCGGCTTATACACCCGGTTTGCGGCAAAAGACCAGGAGAAGATCTTGCCAATTATAAAAGAGTTATTGGTGAACTCTGTTTTTTCTGATGAAGAATTTAACAAAGAAAAGAAACTTACTTTAACTGGTTTAGACCAGGCAAAAGAAAGCCCTGCATCTGTGATAGGTGCTTATTGGGACAAGTTCTTTTATGGCGGTAATGTTTATGGAAATGTTGTATCAGGCACCGTTAGTTCTGTAACACCATTAACTGCTGCTGATGCTAAGGCTTTCTATAAAAAATATTTCAACCCTGAAGGATCAGCGATTGCAGTTGTGGGCGATTTTAAGACCGGTGAAATGAGAACTAAGCTTACCGAACTGTTTTCAGAATGGAAAAAAATACCGGGGACAGATAAGGTTGTCTCTAAGACGTTACCCCCACCACCTGCTGCAAGAGTATTATTGGTTAATAAAGATGATGCTCTTGAGACTACCTTCTATATCGGCAGTCCCGGTATCACCAGGAAAAATCCCGATTACCTGGCGGCGGAAGTTGTAAATACTTTCTTCGGCGGAAAATTTACTTCGTTGATTAATAGTGAGTTACGCATTAAAACAGGTCTTACTTACGGAGCAGGCAGTTACTTCGATTATAATCAACATTACGGCACTTTTATTATCTCAACCCATACCGCTAATGCCACCACCCAGGTAGCAATTGATAAGGCAATTGAGGTAATCAAACGCCTGCATTCCAGGCCTTTAGA
>PKYU01000573.1 GCA_003132765.1 Chitinophagaceae bacterium
ATTAGCAGCTTTAATTCCTGTATTCAGTTTTGAAAAAATTCAAAAAGCAATAGCAGATAAAAAATTTATTGGTACTTATGAAGGCATACCAGTTATTGAATATGAGGCGGCCTTATATGGTGAAGTGAAAAAGCCTGGATTAGGCCCGTTACATACAGAATTTGATGGACGTGGAAATGCTATTACCACTATGTTCGTTTCCTCTGAGATTGTAAAGTGGAACATTAAGGATTTAAAGGTTATTGACAGGGAGCCTACCTATTATTCACCCGGCCACTTATGCATTCCCGGTGGTGATACAAGGAAACCTAACGGCAAATATGTAATTGTATATAATAAAATTACCAAGGACAGGTATCTGCCTACAGGGCCTGAATTAGCACAGGCTGCACAATTATTTGATATCAGCGGTGATAAAATGAAACTTTTACTTGATTTTCCAACTGTGGGTGAGCCACACTACGGGCAGGCTGTGGAAGCGTCATTAATAAAGGATAAATCTGTTAAGTTTTTTAAGATAGAAGAAAACAAAAATCCTTACGTTACCAAAGGCGAAACAGAAGCAAAAGTAGTACGGAATGGTAACAGAGTAGATGTTTACATGACCATGATTCGCTCCCACTTTGTACCGGATAATATTGAAGGCATTAAAATGGGCGACGAGGTATACTGGCATCTTACAAACCAAGAGCAGGATTGGGATGTTCCTCACGGATTTGCCATAAAAGCTGCAGCAAACATGGCAGAGTTGCTGGTTATGCCAGGCGAGACGCAATCCCTGAAATGGAGCCCTGAGAAACCGGGTATGTATCCATTCTATTGTACGGATTTCTGCAGCGCTCTTCACCAGGAAATGCAGGGTTATGTTAGAGTTTCTCCAGCCAACAGCAATGTGGCACTAACCTTCAGTACAGGAAAGAATATGCCGGATAGTACTACTAATCCTCCATTATTGGATCAATAAAATTTCTCCTGTTAAGGGGAGCCTTACAAGGTTCTCCTTAACAGCTATTTATAAGAAAGCCTCCTGATGGAATAATCATTAATAGGTTTGTTAATCTGCCTGCATTATGATATAAGATGATGTATTAACGATTGTTAAATATTAAAACATTAAAATTTCTTATTTATGAACAGGATAATCAGTTTACTGTCAGTTACAGTTGTATTAGCTATTTTTTCATGCAACCAGGGATCTGGAAATAAAACAGAAAATAAATCTTCAACTGATTCAACCTCGGTTACAGGGGGTGGGCAGGAAAATGTGCAGGACAATGAATCACAAAAAGATGTTGTAAAGGTTGCGGCTTCCTCAAAAGATTTTACAACCCTAGTGGGTGCCCTGAAACAGGCATACCTCGTAACTTCTCTTTCCAATGCCGGGCCATTTACTGTTTTTGCACCGACCAATGAAGCGTTTAATAAACTGCCTGTAGGAACTTTAGATGGATTAATGAAGGATGATAAAAAAGATGATCTAAGGAATATTTTACAATATCATGTTGCTCTTGGCGGATTAAAATCAGCTGATTTTAAGGATGGCCAGGTATTGGGAATGGCTAACGGTGACAATGTAACTATTCATGTAAAAGATGGTAAGATTACTCTAAATAATTCCGCACAAATTACAGCCACTATCCAGGCATCTAACGGTATTATTTATGCAATTGATGGTGTACTGTTACCACCACCAGCTAAATAGAAAATGCAGGAAGGAAATCATTGTACTATAGATTTTTTATACTGCAATTACTTCACTTTAAAAGTAATTTTATGAAGAATAATAAATTATCGGGATATGCAAGGTGGTTGATATTATTGAGCAGTTTATTGCTTTTTGCTGTTTTATTTTTTCCTATATGGCAAATACAGTTAGCTGCACCCCAATATCCCGAAGGGCTTGTGCTATTGATTTATGCCAACAAATTGGCAGGGAATGTAGATATCATTAACGGGTTAAACCACTATATCGGCATGAAAACGCTTCATACCGCCGATTTTTACGAATTTACTATCCTTCCTTATATCATTGGAGGGTTTGGAGTTGCATTATTAATAGTAGCAGCCGCAGGAAAAAGGTGGTTGCTCAATCTTGTTTTCGTTCTTTTCGTTTGTTTTGGTATCATTGCCATGATCGATTTCTGGAGATGGGATTACAACTATGGTCATAATTTAAATCCGGATGCAGCAATTATTGTTCCCGGCATGGCTTACCAGCCGCCTCTGATCGGCTATAAACAATTACTCAATTTTGGGGCATATTCTATTCCACATATCGGTGGATGGATGTTCATAGGAGTGGGTGTTATCTTAATGATACTTGTTGTATTAAGTTGGACAGAACATCGCAAATGGATAAAAAAATTTAAACCCGTAAGCAACGCATTGGCTATTGCACTTTTTCTATCGCTTAGCTCCTGTAATACAGGCCCGCAGCCCATTATAATTGGCAAGGATGTATGCGATTTTTGTAAAATGCCAATTAGTGATAAACGCTTTGGTGCAGAAATAGTAACCCAAAAGGGAAAGGTGTTTAAATTCGATGATGCTCATTGTATAAAGTCATTTATGCAGTCGCCGGACTTTAAAAAAAAGAAAGGATATGATGTCTATTTTGTTGATTATTCAGTCGATCATACATTAATCCCCGCGGCTGCTGCATTTTATTTAAAAAGCGATAACCTGAAAAGCCCTATGAATGGGAATATTGCGGCTTTCAATAATGCAGATAGCCTGAAATTTGTAATGAATACCTACCCCGGAACAGAACTTATCTGGGATAAAGTAAAAATGCCGTGACAAAATATTTTGTCATTATATTATCATTTGTATCCTACTTACACTTTGACGCTTTGGCCATTGTAATTTATGTTGGGCCAGAAAAGCAATTTCATTCCATTCAGCAGGCCATAAATTCTTCGCTCAATGGAGATACCGTTTTAGTAGAGTCCGGCATCTATAAAGAGCAAAATATTAACGTAAATAAATCCATCGTTTTGATTGGTATAAACTACCCGGTATTGGATGGGGAACACAAGTATGAAATTATTTCGGTAAAGGCAAATAATGTTACTGTAAAGGGATTTAAACTTATAAACTCTGGCGTTTCAAGCTACACAGATATTGCAGGAATAAAAGTATATGGGAATACCCATGTTACCCTTTCGGAGAATATTTTAGAAGGTACTTTTTTTGGAATCTATTTACAAAAAGCGGTTAACTGCCTGGTAGAAAATAATAAACTTACTGCCTATGCCACTACCGACCAGGAAAGCGGGAATGGCATTCATTGCTGGCAATGCGATAGTCTTCAGATTATAGGCAATACTGTAACAGGCCACCGTGATGGTATTTATTTTGAGTTTGTTACCAATTCTGTAATCTGGCGAAATATTTCCAGAGGAAACTCACGGTATGGATTACACTTTATGTTCTCTCATAATGATGCTTACATTTCCAATATCTTTCAAAACAACAGCGCTGGTGTTTCTGTAATGTTTACCCATGGGGTAAAAATGTTCAATAATGTTTTTGAGGACAATTGGGGAGATGGATGTTATGGTATTTTTCTAAAAGAAATTACAGATAGTTATATATCAGGAAATAAATTTTTGCGCAACACCTCCGCTATTTCTATGGAGGGGGCCAACAGGGTTTTGGTTGAAAAGAATGAATTTATCAATAATGGCTGGGCATTTAAAATACAGGCAAGCTGCATGGATGATACCCTTACTCATAATAATTTTATTGGCAATTCATTTGATATTGCCACCAATGGCACACTGGTTTTAAACAATTTCAATCACAATTACTGGGATAAGTATGAAGGATATGATTTGAATAAGGATAAAATCGGAGATGTACCCTATCACCCTGTAAGTATGTTCTCAATGATAGTAGCAGAAAATCCTACAGCAATGATTTTGTTCAGAAGCATAATGGCCAGCTTATTTGATAAAATTGAAAAAATTATTCCCAGCCTTACACCAGAAAATTTAGTAGATAAATCTCCATTCATGAAACCGTTGCCTTTATGATTATAGCCACCAATGTTACCAAAAAGTTCGGCAGGCTCGTTGCTTTGAACACNNAACCACCCTGGTAAAAAGTATCCTTGGCATGGTTGTACCGGACAGTGGGTTCATCACTTTTAATTCCAAAAATATTTTGCATGATTGGATGTACAGGGAACATATCGGGTATATGCCACAGATAGGCCGTTACCCGGAAAATATGACCATAGGACAGGTGTTGAATATGATG
>PKYU01000131.1 GCA_003132765.1 Chitinophagaceae bacterium
AAAAAGATCGGATTCCTTTGATTGAAAATAATAATACCTATGTCTAATCTGAAAAAAAGAACAGATTACCAAATCATTTTACTCTATTGTGTTTGAATGAAACTATTTTCAGTAATTTGAGTAATTATGCTCCCTGATTTTGCCAAACCTCTTTGGATGGTTTTAGTTATGCTGATTTTTTTTGGCCTCATTACAGGCAGGTATTTTTTCNNTTTTACGTTTGGTTTCATGAGAAATGGAAAACAAGAAAAATAAATTTAAAAAAATATAAAGCAGGCCAACTTAAAATAGAAGTGAAATGGAGTATGATAAGCGCCTTTCTTTTTTCCTTAGCGGGTACTGCTACAATTATATTATGGCAAAAGGGATACACAAGGGTTTACACCGATTTCGATCAGTATGGTTGGTGGTATTTGCCGGTAAGTTTAATAATTTTTATGCTCCTTCATGAAACCTATTATTACTGGCTTCACCGGTGGATGCATAAGCCGGCAATCTTTAAGATCGTTCATAAAGTACATCATGATAGTAATATTACCAGTCCATTTACAGCATTCTCATTTCATCCACTGGAAGGATTGCTACAGGCAGTTTTTTTGCCCGTCATGCTGATTATTTTACCCATGCATTATTACGTGGTAATTTTTCAGCTTACCATCGTGACTATTAGTAGTGTTATAAACCATCTTGATATTGAAATATATCCTCAGAAATTCAATAATAATTTCCTGGGCAGATGGATTATTGGTGCCTCCCATCATTCCCTGCACCACAAGCAATTCAAATACAATTACGGACTGTATTTCACGTTTTGGGATAAAATTAAGAATACCGAAANNCAAAGATTCCATAGGAATAGTAATGTAATTTTAAAGCTGCCTACTTGAATTAAGAAAATCTCCTCAAAAAGAAGTAACAATAAAAATAGCACTACGAATTGGATTTTGAGATCGAAATGTTATTAGCAGTCGTTTCATACATGATTATCTTAAAAAAACGCTAATCTTGACCATTCTCATAATTGCTATATGGATAGTCATTTAAAAAGATTACCTTTGAAGCTAATTTTAATAAATAATAACAATACAATGGACAAAAAATCAACAGGAACCGTTAAATTTTTCAATACTGAAAAAGGATTCGGTTTTATTAAACACGATGATTCTTCAAAGGAAACATTCGTACATGCAAGTGGATTAATTGACGAAATTAAAGAGAACGACAAGGTAGAGTTTGACTTGCAAAATGGACAAAAGGGCATGAATGCCGTTAATGTGAAATTAATCGGCTAAAATCGATATTTCCAAATGCTTAGGGCAGCACTAGCTGCCCTTTTTTTTACTTTTTTTTGTCCGAGGAACAAGAGAAGGCACTTCTTTCATATATGATATGTAAACTTCAGCAAAGGTTTCGATCAATTTTTTTTCTTCATATTTTATTCCGATTACGACGTAAACAGTTATAATAACTACTGCAATTAGATTATTCAGGAATGGAAAAATGAAAAATAGTCCCCAAATAAATAATAAAGTCCCGGAATAGAGCGGATGACGAACATATTTATGTATTCCGTGAATATCTAAGGAAGCCGTCTTTGATGCGATGTATAAAGGATTTATGCCCCCGAATAATCTATAATAGGATAATAAAGATATTCCCATTATAATGAGACCCGGGAACATTAAGATTGCAATAGAATAATATTTTAGCAACCGTGAACTAAATAAGAGATTGCTTTCGAACGAATATTGAAAATATAGTAAAAGGCCTAAAGTTACCATTGCAAATAGGCTATAAACAAGACGATAAAAGGAGCGATACTTGGGAAATTTTCTTTCAAAACAGGCCTTACATTTTGAGGTGGCAAGTATGCTATGCAACGCGCAATATAAAATCCATAGAAACACTAGAAGAATGTGATTAGAAACCAATTTTTTGCAAAAGGTAAGTAATTTATTAAATCAATTCTAAATCAAAAAGAGTTCTTAAATATTTTTGATCAAATTGCAGGTTGGCCACTCAATCCTATATTTGCGTTTCAATAAAAAAAAATAAATGAAAGAATTAGTGCTTTCTACTTTAGCAACACTTACCTTATTAACCGGAATTAACGCTCAAAATAATGGCTCCCTGAATCTTTCAGCAGGAAAGAAATTTCTGGTAGAAAATAAAGTTACTACCACCAGTACTTCTGAAATGATGGGCCAATCAATGGAAACAAATGCGTCAGTAACTTCAGCTTATACTATAAGTTTAGACGGACTAAAAGACAATAACTATAAGATGACCAATTCTATATCGGCGCTCAGGATGAGCATGAGTACTGTTGGACAAAATGTAAATTTTGATTCTGAAAAGAAAGAAGATATGGATGGTCCAATTGGCACTGCCTTAAAAGGATACATCAATCAGCCCCAGTCGGTAGTTATGGACCAATCCGGCAACATTATTCTTGCTAAAGATGATGATTCCACAAAAGCAACAGACTCATCTAAACAAACTGAAATTGTATTAAAACAACTTGGCGATCCCAGGGAACAGGGATTTGGCGCTAAAATTGCTTTTTTGCCTCTTCCAAAAAATATTGCCCGGGACAACGCCTGGCAGGATTCTACTTCCGAAGATGGAGTTACAAAAGTTACCAAATATGAGGTCAAAGCAATTAATGGAAATATCGCTACAATTTCAATTTCCGGAACAGAAAAGAGAGATACAAAAATGGAGATGAATACTATGGAAATAAGCACCAAGACCAGCGGCAAATTCACAGGTGAAGAAACTGTAGACATTATTACCGGTNNTTTTACCGGTGTGGTTCAGCACAATAATTTATCGGAAGACTCCGCTGGCACAATTTCAGTTATGGGTCAGGATATTCCTACAACCATTAAGGTAACTTCTGAAACTACCGTGAAATCACTTTAAGATAGTTCATTAAAATTGGAGGATGCGCAAAAAATTTGGGATAGCCTATTGCTAAGAACCGATGACATTTTTAAACGGTGATGCAGGTTAATTTGGTATAAAAGTGCAAAATGTGTTTGTCCAATAATTTTATAGTTAAGTGGTGACTTGCTACAAGGAAAATATTTCATTCAATAACTAAACCAATAAATTTTTAACGCTACTGGCAATACTTTTCTACCGTGAAAAAATATTATGCATACCTGGTTTANNAGTGAAATTTTTAAGGTTTTTTTGTATGGTTCAAGAATGGATGCCTCTTTTGCCGCCTACATCTGCATCTTCCCTTTCCTGGCATTCTTGGTAAGGTCAATATTTCCAAAATTAAAAGTTGACAAAATTGCTAGAATTTATTCAATTGTGGTCATCATTC
>PKYU01000316.1 GCA_003132765.1 Chitinophagaceae bacterium
TCTGTACCTTCTTTAACCAAACCTTTTTTAAGACGATAACGATTTAAGACAGAATCTTTTTCAAACTTCAATGCGTAATCATCGTATTGATATCTCCCTGTCAGGGGGACTTTGAAAGCAGGATGCCCTCCTACAGAGAAGTACATGGCCTTTACGTCCGGGTTTTGCACTATGTACGTGCATGAAAGTTTATTATTCCTTATCTCATATTGAACCTGGAAAATAAATTGAAAAGGATATACCGCCAGGGATTCCGCATTACAGTGTAGTGTGAATATTGCCGCTGCGTCGGAAATTTGTATGGCTTCAAAAACTTTTTCTCTTGCAAACCCGTGTCTTGGTAAAATATATTCTTTTTTATCAAAAATATATTTATCATCTTTTAATTCCCCTACGATGGGAAATAAAACGGGAGAACGTTTGCCCCAATATTTTGGATCTCCCTGCCATAAGTATTCCAGCCCGTTAAGTTGCAGGCTTTGCAGCTCAGCTCCTGTTTCATCAATGGTGGCCGAAAGCTGATCCCTGGAAATTTGAATCATAGTTCAAAAATAAATTCATCTATTCGTGTGAAACCTTATTTATCACCGTTAGTGAAATTGTCTTCCCACAAAAAACGAATAAAAATATTGATAATTTTTATAAAAATACATCCTTTCGGAATGATCTTATAAAGTAATTCTGCAGATTTGAGGAGAATATTAAATTATCGTGTATAAAGATTCCCGATTCTGAAAGGGACTAGGTGATTTTGAAATCAGGTACTTCGATTAAGGTTACATTTGGAAATAATTGAAGCAGAAAAAATGTCACAATTTGCTAAACCGGCAGGAATTGATCATAAAATTTCGTAGTCAAATGGTGTACTTTGTGGAGGAGTCTTAATGATTTTTTTAACTAAAAAGCTATGAAAAAAATTTACTTCATTCTAGCGCCTTTTACAATATCCATACTGTGCTTTTTTAATACGATTCTTGCCCAATCGTACACTTCTGAAAATCTTTTTTATCTCACTAATTCGTCGAATAGTTACGAAAGGTTTGTAAAAAATGCCGACCAGATCTCCATTATTTGTCCGGCGGCATATAGTATTGACAGCGTAGGAGTTATTTCCGGAAATGTAGACAGGAGGGTGCTTCAAACAGCGCAACAAAAGAGCGTGAACGTGATGTCTCTGTTTGCTTCCTTTGATCAAAAAGGTATTCATGATTTTTTGAATAATGCACCTGCAAGAAAAGAAACTATCCGGCTAATGTTATTTTATGCAAATCAGTTTCATTTTTATGGGTGGCAGATGGACCTGGAAAATATATATTTTGCGGACAAGGATGCCTACACTTCTTTTTTTCAACAATCCGCTGATAGCCTGCATCATCATGGCTTGATTATTTCCATGTCTATTGTAAAATCCAATCAGCCGGCGCCCGAAACCGGCAATACTCCCTACCAACGGTATTTGTATGAGAACTGGAGCGGCGCCTTTGATATTCCGGCCATTGCCGCTGCCAGTGATTTTATTTCCTTCATGACCTACGATCAGCATATAGCGTACACGCCTCCGGGTCCAGTGGCAGGCATGCCTTGGTTTAAAGGAATGTTGCAATACCTGCTGGATTTAAATATTCCTTTGAGCAAAATCTCCCTGAGCATTCCCGTTTNNGAAGATTTAATGGACCGGTACCGGGCTAAACCCGAATGGATGCCTGATCAGCAGGTTAATTACGCACGGTGGGAGGAAGCCGGTGTATTTAACTGGTTATTTTTGGAAGATGCGAGATCTTTTGGCCTAAAATTTATGCTTGCTAAGGAGAAGCACCTGCTTGGTATTTCGGTTTGGGTGCTTGGTACAGAAGATCCGCAAGTGTGGAAAGTTTTGAAAAAGGAAGCAGGGGCAAAACAGATTCAGTGAATATGGACATTAATCCCCGTTTGTTTTTTTTATTCAAGGAAATCAAATGAGCTAACCAAGAAAGGAGTGTAAAAATTTATTATAGTTATTTTTGTACCTACACATTTATTTAGTTTAGTTGCCCAAATCAAAAATATAATTTAAAGAGTCCAATAACATGCAGCATCATAAAAAGAAAAAACATCCTGCACATCCACCTGTTCCTAAAATCAAAAAAGAAATTAAAAGATGGCGTGTAATTGCCGTTGTTATAATCCTCTTTGTATTATTTGGCGCAGGCATGGCATATTTTGCTGCAGGTAACAATATTACATGGATCATTACCGGTTCCGTTATCGGAGCAATTGGGGGATATTTCTTTGGCAGGCAAATTGTGCACGGGTTGTTTAAAAATTAAGAAGCTTTCTTAAAAAAACATATTGTGCGATACCAGGGTTATTAATTCCTAAACTTTATTCCCACAAAGGCATGAAGATCACAAAGCAATATTATTGGTGCCCTTTTCACTCCTGTCTGCTAACTGGAAGGTTTGTGGGAAATATATCCCTTCACTTCAGATCAAATAACTTTTCAGCATCAAGCCAGCTATCCATTCGTNNGCTAAATTGTGCGGGGAGGAAAACATAATTGCCCTGCCATCAAATACGGATAAGTTGAAATCGTGGTCGTCAATCAGTATATCTCCCTTTAGAACACTTTTATCACCGCAGAATATTCTGCGTTTCCAATGTATGAAAGGAAAATGTTCATCAAGCCAGCTATTCTTATGGGGCAATGAAAAAGGAAATTCCATTGCTGCAGAGGCAATATAAACTTCAAACCTTTTATGAAGTTCTTCCACTATTTCCCTGCTGTTTTCTATAACCGGAAGATCCTTAAAAAAATCATCGCGGTGCGGATATTCCTTTACGGTCTTCCGGTGTTCTTCCGGAACAATCATATGAAGTTTGGTTCCTTTAAGGTCATCTTTCTTATACCGTACTCCAAAATCACGTTCATACCATTCAAGGAAGCGCTCAACAGCATCTGCAATTACATCGTCCATATCAATAAGTATTCTCATGTGAATTATTTTTTGCGGAGGTTTAAAATTAGAGAAATCACTTATTTATTACACTAATTTTTACGAATCAAACGAATTAAGCCAAAGCTAAAAAAAATCTATTTAGTAGCTTTAAGAAATTTTCGCTGGAATATATAAACAAGGGTATATTAAAAAATGAAAAGAATGTATATTAACTTATGTATGTATTTTAAGGGGTATTAATGTTAGCGGGCATAGAATGATTAAGATGGATGCTTTGCGACAATTATTTGCCGGGCTTGGTTTTACAACCATCCAAACATATATTCAGGGGGGCAATGTTATTTTTCGGTCAAAGGATATGAATCGCATTAGATTGGAAACCCTTATCGCAGATGCAATCTTAAAGAAATATAACTTTGATGTTCCGGTTTTAATAAAAGAACTTGAAGAACTCAGTCAGATAATTTTATCAAATCCATTCATTAATGACAAAAAGAAAGACAGCACTCATTTGCAGGTTACTTTTTTGTCGGGTAACCTTGACCGCGGTAAAATTAAAGAGATGAATGAGGGGCAATATTAGCCTGACGAATTTCAAATAATCGGAAATAATATTTATCTGTATTGTCCAAAATGGATATGGCAATTCCAAACTCACAAACAGTTTTTGGGAATCTAAATTAAAGGTTACAGCCACAACAAGGAATTGGATGACTACAAATGAACTAATTCGCATTGCAGAAAAAATCGAACAAACTCTATGATTTTGGGAAATAATGCGGCTTTTTTACAAAATTCATTTCAGGCAAAGTTGCAGATTCTTTAAAAAATAATGACATGAAAGAAATAATCAAAAAATTCAGGTTTAAGTCTGCCGGTGTTTTAATAAATGCACCTCGGGATTTAAAAAAGGAATCTGTACAATTGGAGTTTAAAATAGCTCGTGATAAAGAGTCATCCAACAACAATACACTTGTATTTGTGAACAACAAAAAGGAATTCATTGAATTCTTAACNNATTGAGCCAATAGCGTTTTATGGTTTGCCTATCCAAAAGGAAGCTCAGGAATAAGTACCGACATAAACAGAGATATTTTGAGAGAAACTGCAGAAAATTTTTCGATTATTTCTGTAAGGGCTATTTCCATTAATGAAACCAGGAGTGCATTACGCTTCAGGCCAATTGATAAAGTGGGAAAATAATATTTTTAGAAAAGCAAATAAAATCTTCTGCGAAGCATGTAAAAAATCCATGAGCTGTTTATGGAACAGAATAGGGTAAAGGTCTCTTGATTGGATGAAGATTATAGAGAAAACTATAACTATGTCGCTGGATTGATATAAAGTCTAACTACAGATTTTAATAAATATAAATGTTATGAGACATATTCAACCTAATATCAACTTTAACGGGAATTACCAGGAAGCAATGACATTTTATTGTGAATGCGTAGGAAGCGAATTTAATTTTCAAACAATCGGTAGTTCGCCAATAGAGGCAAATTGCCCAGCAGAAATGAAGGATAAGATATTACATTCTACCTTAATTAATGAAGAATTATTATTAATGGGATCTGATATGGCAGGACCTGAAGGTTATATCAAAGGAAAATACATTACCCTCTCAATTAACTGCACGAGTGAAGAAGAAATCAATTCCTTACTTTCGAAATTTTCAGATGGCGGAAAGATTTTAGATCCTCTGAAAGTTCAATTCTGGGGTGCTATGTTTGGCGTTGTAACAGATAAATTTGGAATAAGATGGATGTTGAATTTTGATAAGAATAATTCCTGATTAATAATGATAAGACCTCTCTAAGATATCATGACAAATAATATACAGATTACTCTTTATTCGGCTTGANNATATTTTCCATCAAATTTATTTCGCCAGTATCTGTGACCCTTGACATCATAATAATACCTGCCATCAATACTTTTTCGTGCAGCGCGATCACTTACTATGATTACATTAGGAATTGGCGTATTATTTTTTGTGATAGTTTTTCTCGTAACAACATTCGTACTAATTGCTTCACTTTTTTTATATAATGATCCCGGTATAGCTCCATGATCAAGCCGTGCTCCTGTATCTGTTGCCGGGTGTGTTTTCCTGGTGCAACTAACTGGTAGTATTAGTATTAAAATGATTAGGATAAAAATGGATCTTTCCGGCATTGAAATAGGTTTCTCCACTTATTTCAATAATTCTACCAAAAATTGTTAAAGAAATCCTTCTATTAATTTATGCAATCAATTTTTCTTTGCATGCTGCAAAAGAATAAAGCATAAGAAATTTCGGATCGGGATAAAATAATAGTAGAATTTAACTCAGAAGGATGAAACCAATAAACTTTATTAATCTCAAGAAGAAGGCTGTCCAAGAAGATATATTTGTTTCTCGGAGTGGCCAGTCCAGGGAAATTTTTAAANNTACAACCGTCATACCGACCCGGTGTTTCAACATATCGTCTTGCCTGCGTGCAGCCGATTTCTGATGTAAAATAACCAAGCAGGGTGAGCTGCTTCATTTGTATAAAATAATAGTTAGGATTTTCACGCTTCTTAGGTGCAAGAGGGTCACTTCCATCAAAATCTTTTTTCATGGCCATTTCATGTTTTTGCACTTCGGTAAGCGAATTATAATAATCGTTTACTTTCTTTTGAAAAGCGTTTGCCTCTTTGTCGAGGTCTACTAACAAATCGTGGCGTTGCTCCGGTGAGCTTTCCATAAAGGATTTTCCATTCTTTTTNNTTGCTGGATGCTTCATCGAGTTTACCCAACCCTTCATGAAATATTTTTTGGTCCGGAGCTTCATAACAATCGTTTACCATGACCGTCATAAACTGCCCGACTTTAGCGGCTTTTGCGCCGGGAGTTTTTGTTGGAGGTAAGATGGTATCTGCTATTTCATCCAGAAAGGAAATATCATCAGGCGTGAATGTCATTGAAACACCTGTTTTGCTTTTGCATCCTGATAAAAAATAATTACTGCCAATGATGGTGCCTCCTACAAGGAGACTTATATATTGAACAGCTTCTCTTCTTTTCATAATAAATATTTTTAAATNNCCAGACCGGTAGTCACGTTTTATATACTGGTTTACGAGTTCAAGGTTTGTAACCTTCATATCATTATTATCCCATAATAGTTCAAGATACCTGCCTGGGTAATCAAAACCTTTTCCATTACTTTTAGGTACGCGTATGTCAAAGCCCCTGATTGCTAAATTTGACATTAGTAATGCCTCGGTTAAAGGACCTGCCACATCAAAAGATGAACTTAAATATGCTTTTTCATATCCTGCAATTGCTGCTTGCACCCATTGTGCATAATGTCCGTTATCACCATTTGTAACGCGTGGATAGGTTTGTGGAATATGGACTTCATTTGTTCTGCTCGTTGGCAGGAGCCGTGGATTGGCGCCATAAGTACTGGACATCATTTTACCTTTTGTTCCTATAAATAATGTACCGTTTCCACCATCACCGAATAATTCATTGGGACCAAGTTCCTCCGGCCTTTCCGGCTGAATACCGCCATCCATCCAATGTACTTCCACAGGTCCCTTCGTTTTTTTAGTCTTTGGAAATTTCATAATCACGTGGCTCGAAGGAGGGCAGCTATCAGGAAAATAACCCCTTTGAAACTCGCCTACATAAACACTTCCTACACTTGCCTGTACTGAATTAACATATTGAAGATGAAGTACAGCGNNACAGCGAAGGCAGGTTGCACAATATGGCATCCCATGTCGCCCAGGGCGCCGGTTCCATAATCCCACCATCCACGCCAGTTAAATGGAACCAGGTTATCGAAATAGTTTTTTT
Source organism: Chitinophagaceae bacterium (assembly GCA_003132765.1). Taxonomy (GTDB): domain Bacteria; phylum Bacteroidota; class Bacteroidia; order Chitinophagales; family Chitinophagaceae; genus Ginsengibacter. The sequence goes on from PKYU01000316.1 coordinate 6,769, forward strand.
CGGGAGCTGTTCCCATCCATAAGTTCCAGTCTAATTCCTTAGGCACAGGAACTGCCGCCTCGGGCCTTGGAATTCCCTGCGGCCATACCGGCCTGTCCGTCCAGCAATATACTGTGTGTACGTCACCAATGATACCAGCATCATACCATTCCTGTAATTGCCTTACTCCATTTCCAGATGCACCCTGGTTGCCCATTTGCGTAACCACTTTAAAGCGTTTAGCCGCTTTCGTGAGCATACGGGCTTCATACACATCGTGGGTTAATGGTATNNGCTACGGCATGGGTATGATCAGGAGTTGAAACAGAAACTGCGTCAAAGTTTTTTGATTCTTTGTCAAGCATTTCCCGCCAGTCTTTATAAAATTTTGCTTTGGGAAAATTTTTAACTGTGGTTGCTGCCCTGCGATCATCCACATCACACAGGTAAGCTATATCTGCTTTGCCACTACGGAAGAAATTGGCAATATCGCTTTCTCCCTTGCCGCNNTCCAACACCAATGCTTGCAATGGTTAAGCGATCGCTTGGAGCTATAAAGCCTTTGCCGCCCAAAACGTGCCTCGGTATGATCATAAAGCCGGCTGAAGCAAGTCCAGCGCTTTTAATAAAATCCCGCCTGGAATAGCCGGAGTTTTTAAGGTCCTTTTCTTTGCTCATTTAATATATTTAATATGCAGTATATAGAAGAAATTTAATCAAAGGTTTTTCTTTTTCAATTCACTTACACCATGGTCAACAGCCCTCGCTGTCATCGCCATATAGGTCAATGACGGGTTTACACAAGATGCAGATACCATAAAAGCGCCATCTGTTACGAAAACATTTTGTGCGTCCCAAACCTGATTCCATTTATTTAAAACTGAGGTTTTAGGATCCTTACCCATACGGGCGGTCCCCATTTCGTATATACCTCTACCGATAGTACCATCTCCATCATGCCCGGTTACATTTTTTACCCCAGCGGCTTCGAGCATTTCAATGGCATCATTCTTTATATCCACACGCATCTTTCTTTCATTGTCTTTCCATTCAGCATCAAAAGAGAGCACATTTAATCCCCAGGCATCTTTTTTATTTTTATCGAGGGTTATTTTATTCTCATGGTAGGGAAGTATTTCTCCAAAACCGCCAATACCCATTGACCATTGGCCGGGTTCAGACAGTGCATCTTTATAATCACCTCCAAGATTCATTTCAGCANNGCCACCCTGGTAGCCAAAGCCTCTTAAATAATTTCTTTTATCACCCAAAATATTGCGGTATTGTGGTACATATATTCCATTGGCCCGTCTGCCATAATAATATTTATCTTCATAACCCTCCATAGTACCCGAAGCGCCTACGCCCAGGTGGTGATCCATTACATTATGTCCCAGCTCTCCGCTGCTGCTCCCTAATCCGTCAGGCCATATATCTGTTGCAGAATTCATCAGGATCCAGGCGCTGTTAAAAGTGGAGGCATTCAGGAAAATAATTTTTGCAAAATATTGATACGTTGTGTTTGTTTCTGCATCCAGTACTTCAACACCCTTGGCTTTTTTCGTATCCTTATCGTATAAAATTTTCGTTACAATGGACCATGGCCTGAGCGTTAGATTTCCTGTTTTCATAGCAGCCGGAAGCGTTGAGGACTGAGTGCTGAAATAAGCGCCATAAGGGCAACCCAGCGCACATTTATTCCTGTATTGGCAATTTGTTCTGCCTGGAAGAGGCTCCGTTATATTAGCAGTACGCCCGATGATCATCCGCTTGCTCTTATAATGTTCATTGATCCTTGCAGAAACATCTTTCTCAACACAATTCATTTCCATAGCTGGCAGGAAGTGCCCATCAGGCAATTGAGTCAGCCCTTCTTTTGAGCCACTGATGCCGGCAAATTTTTCCACATAGGTATACCATGGTTCAATGTCTTTAT
>PKYU01000310.1 GCA_003132765.1 Chitinophagaceae bacterium
CTTGTTGGTAACACTGTCCGCTTTTTACGACTGTGGCAATACTGAATTGATAGAACATTGGTAACATCTTTTCTTGTTCTGAGATCGCAGATCGCCTTAATTGGTAATTGCATCTTGATCTTCTTTTGTTTACTGATTTAATTGCCATATAAGTTCGAATCCTTTCAGGACCCAATGGATATAAACACCATTTATGTCGATCCTTATGTCGATTCAAATCGTGTTTAATGATGTAAAGCTAAAATGAAGATTAAAAAAATGTTGTTATAGAAGACTGAAAATCAACATTGCAATGTAAACGTACGTCAGGATATGTAAAGATAAAGAGGTCCCGAGCGGATTCGAACCGCTGTGGAAGCTTTTGCAGAGCTCTGCCTAGCCACTCGGCCACAGGACCTTTTAAAAGGGGACAAAAGTAATAAAAATAATTTTATGAATTTTAAGTGGCAATGAGCGAAATTTGCATTAAAATAATTAAGTTATTTTATCCCGGTCATATACCAGCTTCAAAGTGTTATCCGCATCCTGGTTATAATCTTTACTTATGCAACAAATTGCCTCGTCAGAATTAATTATTAACAGTCGCGGAGCCATTTACCACCTTGATGCAGCGCCCGGGGAAATCGCTGATAATATCATCACGGTTGGTGATCCTGAAAGGGTGCATGAAATCAGCAAATATTTCGATAAGATAGAAATAGAAAGAAGCCACCGCGAGTTTGTAACCCATACAGGCTGGTTAGGAAGAAAAAGAATTTCTGTTATTAGTACCGGTATCGGCACTGATAATATAGATATTGTATTAAATGAACTGGATGCGGTAATGAATATTGATTTTTCCACAAGAACAATAAATAATGAATTAAAACATTTGAATATTATCCGCATTGGAACATCAGGGTCCTTACAGGCCGATATTCCTGTTGATAGTTTTGTTTCCAGTACACATGGCATTGGTATAGACAACCTGATGAATTTTTATGTACATGAAAACAATGAAGAAGAAAAACAATTGCTGCATTCATTTGTTACTCAAACGCAGTTGCATGGTAGAATTAGTCACCCATATATTGCAGGAGCTGCCATGTCATTAATGAAGCATTTTGTAGAAGGCTATCACANNTACGTGCCCGGGGTTTTATGGCCCACAAGGAAGGGTGCTGAGGATTGGAGTTACAAACCCACAATTGATAGACAGGCTCACCGGGTTTGAATTTGGTCATCACCGAATTGCTAATTTTGAAATGGAAACTTCGGCAATTTACGGACTGGGAAAAGTGCTACATCACAATTGCCTGTCATTAAGCGCTATAATTGCCAACCGGATTCATAGAAATTTCAGCAAAGACAGCCTTGGTGTTGTCGAAAAACTAATCATAAAAACTTTGGAGATCATCACAGAAAAATTGTAAAATGAAAATTGAATTTTTTAAATACCAGGGTACAGGAAATGATTTTATAATTCTGGATAACCGTGAAAATATTTACCAGGAAATAACTGCGAGGGAAATAAATTTTTTATGCCACCGGCGTTTTGGCATCGGTGCAGACGGCCTTATGATGCTAAATGAAAAGAAGGGATTTGATTTTGAAATGGTTTATTTTAATTCCGATGGCAAAGCTTCTTCCATGTGTGGAAATGGCGGAAGATGCATCATTAAATTTGCCTCAATGCTGGGTATAAAAAAGAATGTATATAAGTTCATTGCTGTGGATGGTGAACACGAAGGTGAGATCGATCTAAACGGGGAAGTGAGGCTGAAAATGCACGATGTTCCGGAGTTTGAGTTTTGTNNTACTGGTTCGCCCCATTTTGTGAAAAATGTTCCCGATGTGCGTGAAATGGATGTAGTAACGTAAGGGCGGGCTATACGCAACAGCAAGGAATTTGAAGAAGAGGGAATTAATGTAGACTTTGTGGAAACAATTGCTGACGATACTATTTACGTGCGTACCTATGAAAGGGGTGTGGAAGACGAGACGCTTAGTTGCGGTACAGGAGTCACTGCATCTGCATTAATTTCTGCGCATAATGAAAATGGTTTCAACCGGGTGGAAGTGGAAACACCCGGTGGTAAATTAAGTGTGGAGTTTGAAAAAATGAATGATAAGGGGTTTAAGACTATCTGGTTGTGTGGACCAGCCGAATTTGTCTTCCGCGGAGAAATTGATTTAAATTTATAGGCATGTTCAACCTCCGCGTGTATGGCATTTTAATCAATAATAAAAAGCAGGTGCTGGTTAGTGATGAATTTATAAGAGGAAAATATTATACTAAATTTCCCGGTGGGGGACTTGAATTCGGAGAGGGCACGCGAGATTGTCTTAAGAGGGAATTTGCAGAAGAAATGAATCTGAATGTGAAGGTTGAAGACCATATTTACACTACAGATTTTTTTCAAATGAGCGCCTTTAATCCGGAACACCAGATCATTTCCATCTATTACTATGTGAATGCGCTTGGGCCTATAACCGCTCCCCTAAGAGATAAAGAATTTGATTTTGATGAAGAGCAAATGGCGATTTACAGGGAAAAGAATGAGATTGAAACTTTTCGTTTTATTGATTGGGATAATTTTTCCGGCAGGAGCTTTAGCCTGCCCATAGATAAAATTGTAGCTGATCTTGTGAAAGAAAAAAGCCTCCCAATCAAATTGTAATTTGATTCCGGCATAGATACTATTTGTAAATTAGATTTCTTACTGAATAGATTTATCGGAAGAAGAAATAGATAAACTGAAAAATTAGGAATAATACATTTATCATCGCTAACCATTTTGGAAGCAACTGCTGCTTCCCGATAATTATTACCACACCATAGACAATGCACATGATCAGGTTGATGATAATGGCGCCTACCCCCAGCGTAATGATGACATCTTTAATATAAGAAACGGCAACAACAATATCTGGTTCTTGAGTTACAGGCTTTTGAGCTTCTTTTCTTGCGAGAGAAATAAACAGCAAAAAGGCAATATTGCAAATGATAGTTAGCCTTGAAAAAAAAGCAATTACTTTCATTAAAAAAATGGTTTAAATAAACTCTCCAAAATAATATTAATTTGGAGAATTAAAGTCTTTAATTCATGGCAAATGTACTCAGTATAGTCTCTTATAAAATCTTTCCCGCGAAATTCGGAGGCCAGAAGGGGATTGCCCTCTTTAACGAGTATTNNAATTATTTTGTTTTACGGTAAAGGATAATTTGCCAGGAGATGTGCCTTACCGGGTTTATAATACCATGGAAAATAACAAGCTTCGGTATGTCAATTTCTTTTACTTTTTCTCCCTCAGGAAGATCATTCTGCAAAATAATATTTCTCATGTCATCATTGAGCATCCATACTTCGGATGGCTCGGTTTGTTATTAAAGTGGTTTTGCAAAGTGAAGCTGATTATTCACTCTCACAATATTGAATCGGAAAGGTTCAGGGCAACCGGAAAGTGGTGGTGGAAAATATTATCGTATTATGAGAAATTTATTCATAACAATGCTGATTTCACTTTTTGCATTACTGAAAAAGACCGGCAATATTTTATTTATCGTTATAAAGTTACCAAAGAAAAGACTTCTGTAATTACTTACGGAATATCCTGGGACAAAGTACCAGCCGCTACTGAGAGGTTAGCTTCGAGGAATACATTACTTCAAACACATAATTTAAGAATTGAGACAACTTTATTTCTTTTTAATGGCGCCCTTGATTATCCGCCGAACCTTGAGGCTGTCAAAAATATTGTCAAAAATATTAACCGGATTTTCATAAATGAGCAAAAAGATTATAAAATAATTATTTGCGGAAAAAACCTTCCTCCTGAAATGAATGGATTGAAAATATACGAGGATGCAAATATCATCTATGCCGGATTTGTTGAAGATATTTCCGTTTATTTTGAGGGGGTAGATATTTTTATAAACCCCATTACAGAAGGCGGAGGAATAAAAACCAAACTTGTTGAGGCCCTGGGTTCTAACCTAAACGCTGTTTCTACTTTAGATGGCGCTACGGGAGTTGATGAAAATATTTGTAACGGGAAACTGTTGTTGTGTCCAAATAATGACTGGCAATGTTTTTCAGAGAAAATGAAGGAGGCAATTCTTATCAAACAATCTATAACCAGTGATTTTTTTCAATATTTTTATTGGGATAATATAGCAAAAAAGGCGGCAGGCATTATTGAGATAGTATGAGGTATGAGGTTTGAGGTATCAGGTTAAAGCCTAAGCTATTTGCAAGCAATTAAACTTAATCTGTCACCTATTTTAATTCTTACCTTTCAACATTGGTACAAAGGAAAAATTGGAAAATGTCTCCTCTTCAAAGGTTCCATCTTCATTCCTGGCAATACGCACCATTTTTTGAATTCCTTCATCATCTAAAGGTAAAACCATTTTTCCGNNATTCCCCCGGTTGGTCTGATCAGAATCATCTTTGAACGATCAAATCGGTTTCTGCAGCAGTGATCAGTATTTTATCAAAGGGTGCAAAGGTGGGTAACCCTTCAAACCCATCACCATAGAAAAATTTAATAGCAGGATATTTTTTTTTGAAGATAAACTGTTTGCTTAATTCAAATAATTTTTTTTGTCTTTCGATGGTATAAACATTGGCTCCCATTTCAGCTAACACGCTTGCCTGGAATGCGCTGCCTGTTCCTATTTCAAGAATCTTGTCGTAAGGCTCAATTTCCAATAACTGTGTTTGATAAGCAACGGTATATGGNNGCAATCGTTTGCCCTTCGAGTATTGGGAAGGCCCTGTCTTCATAGGCAATTGCGTCAAATGCAGTATCAAGGAAGAAATGTCTCGGAATATTCATCAATGCTTCCAGCACCCGGTCGTCAGTAATTCCCTTTTCTTTTATACTATCAACCAGTTTTTTTCTGAGGCCTTTATGCCGGTAGGTATCTTCAAACTTTCGCATTGCTGCAATTTATAATTGTTGGCACTACTTTTCAAAACTTCTTTAATAATTACTTTGATAGTTTTTTGAAAGCGGGTATTGTGATTATCTATCTTTCTATCTTGTCCAGTTTTTGAATAGCATCCTTATGGAGAAGAATCCTTACAAACATAATTATTGCAGTTATCGCGAAGATTCCGCCAATAACCCAATTCAGAATACTTTGATTTGCATTTAGTTTTTCAGCAACAAATTTACCTCCGAAAATAAATACAGCGTTGCCCATAAACGTACCAATGCCAATCCCAACAATGTATAAATTATAAAAGGTGGTTTTTGGCTGAAGAATATTTTTCGCAAACAGAATGGTACTCCATCCAAACCAAAAAGGAATTTGCATAGGAGTTATGGAGCTGATTAAGAATCCGAGTAAAAAGCGGTTCATATTATTATTGAGCATTAGGTTTTTTGCATGATGCTCATGAGTGGCTGCGATAAAGCTACCCGTCGCAAGCGCCAGAACAATAACAAGCGCTATCCATTCCATCCATTTTAAAAGCACTTTCTGTTTGCGAATCCAGTTGATTCCTACCAGTGAAATGCGTACATAAATCATTTCTGTAAGTAGGGAACCTAAAGAAAAATAGATCGCATTGATGATACTTTCCTGCACACTGATTTGCATAGCGGCAACATTCAATGTGCCCAGTGGAAGGGAGCCAAGGAAACTAACCAGCATTCCCCAGAAAAAAACTCTTACAAGGCCCATAATATGGCGTTAACTCTTTTTTGCCAATACTGATAAAGTTACATTGGCCGTATTGCTTAGGACAGCGCTATTATCACCTACTCCATAATCCAGCCTGTTGATTTCAAATTCCCCGGTAAATAAATAGTCATCATTTACTTTTTCAATATGAAAAGGAAATGAAATTGGTTTTGTAAATCCATGCATATTTAGAGTTCCTGAAAAATAGTAAAATCCGGATTCTGTTCTATTGGTTTTTTCAATTTTTGTAGAAGTAATAGTTATTAGTGGATAAACCTTCGCATCAAAATATTGGCTGCCTTTAAGACTTGTGTCGCGGCTTCCATTGTTGGTATCAACTGTTGAAGCAGCTACACTTACTGTAAACTGGCAGGAGGGAAGATCACTCGTAAAAAAAAAGATTTCCCCTTTAAGTCCTGAAAGCTGCCCTCCTGTTTTGATTCCAAAATTTCTAATAGTAAAATGAACTTTGCTTCCTGCATCAGAAGGCTTATATTTTTGGGAAAACCCTGCGAGGCTTAATAAACTGAATAAAATAGATATTATTATTTTCATTAGTGTGGGATTATTATTAATATTTACTTACGGGATGATCTTATCTGCAGTTTTCATTTTTTTATAATGCTTCCTGGTTTCTTTTCTAAATCGAAAACCTTTCATGGCAGGCCAATAAGGGGTGCCAGCTTCATAGTTTTTCCGGCTGATAAGATACAAGGCTTTCCAATGCTTCAAAATCTCTTTCCATGCTTTTGTGAGTGTATACCCTGTATCATAGAAATGGTTAGGCTCTGCGCCGCACCCATTATATTCCAGTATCACAAAATTCTTGCCTTGTTTCAGATCTTCAATTGAATTACACATAATATCGTACCGGCCGTAAAAAAAGTCATTCACCTGGTGGCTGATACCGTCAAGAAGGTTACAAATGTTTTCATCTATTTCCTCTTTCATATCTATAAATAGGGCACCGCGATTGTGATTGGCAGCATAGCTTAACATATATTTTTCACCATCCGGAATTATCATATTAAAATTATGACCGTGCCTGGATCGCAATTCTTTCATTCTTTTTTCGGATTTTGAATTTCTCAAAATTAATTCTTCAAGTGTATNNAAAAATATTCTACCGAAACATTTTCATGGTAATTTTTCAATACTACTTCAGAATTAATCTTCCTGAAAAGAATGCCCTGGCCTCCCACCTCCGGCTTTGCAATAATCGGATATTTTATGCCCGAGGCTGCCAGCTTTTTCAATACGGATGTAAAATCTTCAGAAGGCGCAACATTAAAAAAGGAAGGACAAAGGTGGGGAGGAAGTAAATCATGCATTTCCTTTTTAGGTTCACCTTCCATTCCCCCAAATGTAAGTTTGGGATTACTGGGTGTAAAAAACCAAATTGAACCTGACCGGATCATATACCAAAGCCATACAGGTGTGATAGGCGCGTACAAAATCTTAAATGGCCATTGTTCCCAATTCTTTATTTTGTTTATCAGCTTCACTTATTTTTGAGAAGGCAAAAATAAGTCTTAAACCTATGAACCTATGTGCATCCGTCAAAATTGTTTGTTGTATTTTAGCTGCTAAATTATTAATGTAATGCATGTACCTACGGTGGCTGAAATGACCGGACAGGGAAAGGCCCCTGAAATATTGTTTTGGGTTGGCTGCGCAGGCAGCTTCGACCAGCGGGCGCAAGAAATTACCAAAGCGTTTGCTGTAATCTTAAACAAGATTGGGGTAAACTATGCTATCCTGGGTAAAGAAGAGATGTGCACGGGTGATCCGGCAAGGCGTGCGGGCAATGAATTTGTATTCCAGGTGATGGCTTACCAGAATATACAATTACTAAATAGTTATAATATTAAAAAAATTGTGACGGCCTGTCCTCACTGTTTTAATATATTGAAAAATGAATATCCAGTGCTTGGCGGAAATTATGAGGTAATTCACCATTCCACATTTTTGCAGCAATTGATTGATGAAGGTAAAATCAAGCTGAAAGAGGGTGGCGGGTTTAAAGGAAAAAAGATTACCTACCATGATAGTTGCTATTTGGGCAGAGCTAATAATATTTATGATGCACCCCGCAAAGTGCTTGAAGCTTTGGATAGTGAATTAGTTGAAATGAAACGCTGTAAAAGCAACGGTTTGTGCTGTGGTGCAGGAGGCGCACAAATGTTTAAGGAGGAGGAAAAAGGGACGGTGAGAATAAATCAGGAAAGAACCAGGGAAGCTCTTGAAACAGGAGCCGAAATAATTGCTGCAGCCTGCCCTTTCTGCAGTACTATGCTGACCGATGGCGTGAAGCTAAATGAAAAGGAGGAAAATGTAAAGGTTTTGGATATTGCTGAGCTTATTGTTGAGAGTATGGAATAATGAATTAGTTTATAGAATTTCCGTAAAGCAATAAATTGAGTTTTTTATATAAATTATTTTTTCAACAGGCAATAAAATCTTTCTCATCTTTGATCCTGACCGGAAAATGAAAACACATACCCACATATAGATTGCTTTGCCACAAATATTTTAATTAATAGATAAAGAATGATTGAGGAAAAAAGTTTGAATTTTATTGAAGAAATTATTGATGAAGATCTGAAAAAAGGAATATGCAAGAGCATCCTGACCAGGTTCCCTCCTGAGCCAAATGGATATCTGCATATAGGTCACGCAAAAAGCATTTGTCTCAATTTTGGTTTGGCGTTAAAATATAACGGCGCTACCAACCTTCGGTTTGATGATACCAACCCGGAAACCGAGGAAACAGAATTTGTAGAAAGCATTAAAAATGATGTAAAATGGCTTGGTTTCAGCTGGGCCAATGAATTACACAGCAGTGATTATTTTGACCAGTTATATGAATTGGCTGCAAAGCTTATCAAAAAAGGGCTGGCTTATGTAGATGACAGCAGTTCCGAAAAAATTGCTGCAGAAAAAGGTTCGACAACAGAACCAGGCACAGAAAATGAATTCCGGGGCAGAAGTGTGGAAGAGAATTTGACATTATTTGCACAAATGAAAAACGGGAAATTCAAGGATGGAGAGAAGGTACTGCGAGCCAAAATTGATATGGCATCTACAAATATGCATATGCGTGATCCTATCATGTACCGCATTAAACATGTGCATCATCACCGCACGGGCGACAAATGGGTCATTTATCCTATGTATGATTTTGCCCATGGCCAAAGTGATAGCATTGTACATATTACGCATAGCATATGCACCCTTGAATTTGTATCCCACCGGGAGTTGTATGACTGGTATATAAAGAACCTTGAAATATTCCCATCCCGTCAATATGAATTTGCCAGACATAACATGACTTACACGGTAATGAGTAAGCGAAGATTATTACAGCTGGTAAACGAAGGATATGTCTGCGGATGGGATGATCCGCGGATGCCCACGATTTCTGCCTTCCGGCGCAAGGGTTATACTCCATCCAGCATCCGTACTTTTTGCGATAAAATCGGAGTTGCAAAAAGGGATAATCTGATTGATGTCAGCCTGCTAGAATTTTGTATCCGGGAAGAACTGAATCTTACTGCATACCGGGTAATGGCTGTTCTTCACCCGATAAAACTCATTATTGATAATTATGATGAAGCTATTACAGAAAAGCTGGAAACAGAAAATTTACCAAATGATCCATCAAATACACGAACCATTAATTTCGCCAAAGAACTTTGGATAGAAATGGAGGACTTCATGGAAGTGCCTGTAAAAAAATGGTTTAGACTGGCACCGGGCGCTTTGGTCCGGCTGAAGAGCGCTTACATTATCAGGTGCACCCACTTTGTAAAAGATAATAATGGGACAATAACGGAAATTCATGCTACCTATATTCCTGAAAGTAAAAGTGGCGACGATACCAGTGGTCTGCAGGTAAAAGGCACTATACATTGGCTAAGTGTAAAACATGCTGCCAAGTTAGAAGTAAGATTGTATGACCGATTGTTTACAGTAGAAAACCCTGCCTCAGAAGAGGGGGATTTTAAAGATTTTATAAATCCGCATTCTCTGGAAATCATAAGGGATGCCTTTATAGAACCCCATATGCTGGATGCCGGAGAAGGCATCAATTTCCAGTTTATACGCCATGGGTATTTTTGTGTTGATAAAGATTCAAGGCCCGGGGCAAAGATTTTCAATCCNNACGCCATTAAATTCTTTTCTGTCTTCAATAAGAATTCAGAATTGGCAACAAACTTTGAAAAATTCGATTAAGATTACAACAGATAAACCCAATCAAATGAAACATTATTCCTTACTTTTCATTCTGTTCGTGGCAACATCCTATTCATGTTTTTCACAGGTAAATACTCCTAAAGTAATTAAATCGTATTCCATAGCAAGCGATGGTGGCTGGGATTATATTTCTGTTAATAACCACAAAATATATGTATCGCATGGTACACAGGTCAATATCCTGGATGAAAATTCAGGAGATTCCATTGGGATTATCCCGGGAACCACAGGTGTTCACGGTATTGCTTTTGATAATTCCCTGAACAGGGGATATACCAGCAATGGAAGATTAAATAATGTCTTTGTTTTTGACCTTTCCACCAATAAAATCTTAAATCAAATATCAACCGGTGAAAACCCGGATGCGATTTCTTATGAGCCTTTTACCAAAACAATCATTACCTGTAATGGGCATGGAAAATCGCTTTCGGTAATTGATCCGTNNGCCACCATCCAACTGGATGCCAAACCGGAAGAAGCGGTTAGCAACGGGAAAGGTAAATTATATGTAAACCTGGAGGACAAAAATGAGATTGCTGAAATAGATATGAAAACCTTTCAGGTACTTAATCGCTGGCCAATTGCCCCGGGTGAAAGCGCAACGGGACTTGCACTTGATAATAAAACTAACCGGCTTTTCGCAGGTTGCGATAATAAAATGCTCGCAGTAGTTGATGCAGCCAATGGTAAAGTAATTACTACTGTTCCTATAGGAGATGGATGCGATGGAATCGTTTTTGATGAACAGGAAAAAATGGTTTACGCATCGTGCGGTGAGGGGATAATAACTGCCGTAAGAGAGAACAGTGAAAACAAATTTGAGGTAGCCGCTACTATTCCTACAAAAAGGAGCGCCCGAACCATGACAATAGATCAATCAACCCATATGCTTTTTTTGCCCGCAGCCGACATAGCGCCAGCAGAGCCCGGAGCTGATGAACATGCGAGGAGGAATATGGTGCCAGGTTCGTTTCAGGTGTTAGTAGTGAAGTAAGCTGGAAATCTATTCCTTTCAATACGTCATTTTTACCGGGCTCGTTGTTTTTGCTTTCCCCGAATTATGATTTCCTTATAAGAATCAATCGTGATAATTATTAAATGTCATGATTAGGTTTTATCTTACGTACAGCATATTTCTTCCTTCTATTTAAGCTATTCCCGATATCATGCATAGTATTAATGCATTTATAATTGATGATGAGGTGCAAAGCAGGAATCTCATCGTAAAAATACTTGATTAATATTTTCCTGAAATTGAAATCTCCGGGCAGGTTTCAAATGTTGAAGAGGGGCTAAAAGGAATTAATGCTTTTCATCCTGATATAGTATTCCTGGATATTCAATTGAAAGGAGAAACCGGATTTGATTTACTGAACAGATTACCCAAAATAGATTTTGCATTGGTTTTTACAACAGAATATGATACCTATGCCATTAAGGCTTTTCGGTTTAATGCTATTGATTATTTACTGAAACCAATACTCACTGATGAACTTGTTGAAGCTGTGAATAAAGTTAAGCAGAGATCATACCCAATAAATTCCGCATCCAAATTGCAGGTAGAACAACTGTACAAGGACATCCAGGATCCGCGTACAATTCATAATAAAATTGCCATACCTACTGCCGAAGGATATATAATTATTCCGGTAAAAGAAATTATCTATTGCCATGCAAACAGCAACTATACCGAATTTCATCTTTCAGATAATCGCCGGCTTGTTTCAAGCTATACCTTAAAGGAATATGACGAGATTTTATCTGCTCAGAATTTTTTTNNACTGGCTCATGTAAAAATTTACAGGAAAGGGGAAGGTGGCGCAATTATAATGAGCAATGGAAAAGAGATAGAACTTGCCCGAACACATAAGGATGAATTTTTGCACCTTTTAAATATCAGGTAGTGCCGGCAAACTATTATAAAAATTACATTAATTGGTTATTTATTTTTTTTCTCCTATTTATGCCTGCCTTAATATATGCCCAACTCGGTATCGTAAAAACATATAACCAACAGGATGGATTACCCGGTAACCTAATAACAAATATTTACCAGGATAAGTATGGTTATTTATGGATTGCTACCACAGGGGGTATCAGCCGGTTTGATGGAGGGCAATTNNGGATTACCAGCTTTGAATGGTGGAAAATTTTACCATGATAGTTTTGACAGAATGTGGGTGGCAACTGTTGCAGGCATTGTACGGTTTTCAAATATCAGATTTATTAGTTATCCTAACAATAGTAAAAGGGAAAATTTATATGTTTTCAGTTTTGTTGAAACAGCATCTAAAAAACTCTGGGCATGTACAGAAAAAGGTGTTTTTGAATTTGATGATACTATTTGGAAAAATATAAGTCTGTTCCCTGGCTATGATTCAAAACCTTGCAGGAGTATAATAGATTTAGGGGGTACCATGTTCATAAATTATGGTGATCAAATTGTTTATAGAAATAAGGAAAATAAATGGAACCAAATAGCTTCTGAAAATGACTTTGGTTCCATATTTAATGTAATGTCTTCCTGGGATAAAAATATCCTTGTAAGCACAATGAAAAATTTATACATAATCAATAACTACCACCTGATCCCTGTTTTTAAAGAAGATTTTCATGCCAATTCATTTTTTTCCTATTCAGTTGATTCAAAAAATCGTTTGTGGCTTAGTAATTCAAATTATCTAAAAGTTTCAAAACCTAACGATTGGCAAAACTTTTTTTATACAAATACCCATCTATACGATTATGCATCCTTCATAACTGAAGATTCGAATGAAAATTATTGGTTGGGTTCATCTGAAGAATTGATAAAAATGAAAAACATTAATTTTTCTGTTTTTGATNNTAGACTCTATCAATCTGGAAGGGATCTATAATCTTGTTCCTGATCCAGGAAAGGGGCTAATACTTTCTTCCGGAACAAAATACGGGATAATGCATTTTCAAAATAATCATCTTAAAAAGTTAAAATCATCTAAAGGTCAGGGAAACGAAGATTTTTACAGGGACCCTGTTGATGGCTATACCTTTGATAATAACAATAGCCTTTGGTTTTTTACCCGGTTTAGAAAATGGTATCATTTTANNATTCAACAGCATTAGAACTCTCAACTACTGAAAATATTTATGATATCAATTTTTCAAAAAGAAGAAAACAGTGTTTTGTTTGTGCCGATTCAACATTGTTATTTGGGATATCTTCCCACTTGTCTGTATTTATTCTCGCTAATACAGGAGTCCCAATTATAAAGCCTACCCGTGTACTTGAATTGTCTAATGGTTTACTTCTGTTGTATATTGATGGAAAGGGAGTATATGAAATTGATTCAACCGAAAACCTAATACCTCTAATAAAAGAAACAGGAATAGACGGCAGTAATAAGGGAATTCAAGTAAGTGTAATTTTTTACCAGGATGCTAAAAAAAACTTCTGGATAGCATTTCCTGAATTAGGTTTATTTGAATACCGATTTGAAAAAAGTATATTCCAAGATTGGTTAACCATATAACGGTAAAAGATGGGTTGGAAAGTAATAATATCCGGTGCTTAACCAGCGATGCCTATGGCAGGATTTGGATCGGTTATCATGAAGGGGCCATTGGAGGAACAAATATTTCTACTACTAGTACACAGGTGATTCCGCCGGTTGGTACATATTTAGGAAGTAATATGGGCAGCCGGATATCGAAAATCGACTGGGATGGAGTGAGAACAACTGTGGCTGATAATCTTCCTTCTACAATTACCCAACCGGTTGCCGGAAGTGAAATTAGCGGTGTTACAGATATTGCTTTCATTGGTAATACCCTCTATGGTATTCTTGCCGGGGCGGGATGTTCTCATGGCGTACCTGACATACCCAATGGGGTTTTCAAAGTAAATTCTGATAAAACATGGACGATTGTTGCCAACAGCAGTGCATTCCTAATGAATAATCCGGTAGCTCATTCTGATCCTGATGACTTTGAGCCTGATGGAACAGCATATAGTATGGTGAACGTTGTAGGCAATCCTCCCTTTTCCCACGAAATGAATTCCGAAGCTAACGTTTTGGCACTCTTTAAATTTCAATCTTCTTATTATTGCAAAGCTCTGCTGCAAGGCCGATTTAAGACTGTTGCATAATAGCACGGGTGCAATCCTGGCTGGAATGTAAAAAGCCTTTCTGCTACAACAAAAAGGCTTTGAGATGAATTCAGTGGTGGTCCCGATTTATCGGGAACCCCGATCAGAATAATTACATGTCAAAGATACATTCCCTCAGAGCATTTTTTATCATCCTTTAAAAAAATGCAATGAACAAAAAAGTTGTAATGGAAATGATTAATCCAAATGCTGCCGGAATTGATGTAGGCAGCCGCTCTCATTTTGTAGCTGTTGGACAGGGAGCTGGCGATGTAAAAGAATTCGGTGTTTACAATGAAGACTTAACATCGATTGCCCAATGGCTGTTGCTGCATGAAGTAAAAACGGTAGCCATGGAAAGTACAGGTACTTATTGGCAAAGTCTCTTTGCTATTTTACAGAATGCAGGATTGCAGGTAATTTTATGCAATGGAAAATTTACCAAAAACATCAAGGGTAAAAAAACCGATGTGCAGGATTGCCAGTGGATACAAAA
>PKYU01000352.1 GCA_003132765.1 Chitinophagaceae bacterium
TTCGATGAATTACGCCTTTCTTCAATCAATGAAAAGGGCGGATGGGCTTCTTTGGCAAAAATAGACGCTAATCTTGCAGACCTTGGAACAGTTTCTGTATCAGCAAATACGCATAGTGTAGGTTTTGGTACTTTGGAACAAAATGTGTCGCAAAGATACCTGGATAATTATATGCAGATTGATGCAGCGACAAACTTAGAATTGGGTAAACTATTACCCAAAAATGCAGCATTATCTATTCCATTTTTTGCAAGCTATACACAGGCAGTAAGTACTCCCGAGTACGATCCGTTTCAGGGTGATATCACTCTGAAAAAAGAGTTAAGTTATTCTACTAAGAGTCAAAAAGATTCTATCCGAAATTACGCAGTTGATTTTAGTTCTACTAAAGTAATTAGTGTTACCAATATGCATAAAAACAGGACTAAGAATAAAAAACCTAAACCCTGGGATATAGAAAATTTTGACCTCAGCTATAATTATACGCAAACAAAGGCACACAATCCTCTGATAGAATATAATACTGTAACAAAACAAAAAGCAGGATTAGGATACAACTTTATAGCAAGACCAAAATATATTGAACCCTTCAAGAAAATATTCAAAAAAACAAAAACACATTGGTTCGATCTTATAAAGGATATTAATTTCAACCCCGTTCCTTCCCAGGTTAGTTTCAGAGCTGATATTTATAAGTTATCTGGAGTTACCAAGCCAAGAGATATCGGTGATACAAGCACCAAATTCCTCATACCGGAAACTTATGACCAAATTTTCACGTTCAATAGAAATTATATCTTAAGGTGGGATCTTACAAGATCGTTAAATATGGATTATACTGCACTCAATAATGCCGTTATTGACCAACCATTTGGGCGACTGAATACAAAAGCTAAAAAAGATACCGTATTAAGAAATTTTTTTAAAGGAGGTCGCAATACTGTTTTTACCCAGACCATCAATTTATCGTACAATGTTCCGCTAAATAAATTTCCATTATTAGATTGGACAACTTTAAGAATCGGGTATACTGCCAATTACCAATGGATCGGCGCTTCCAGGCTGGCTGTAAATCTTGGCAATATCCTGGAAAACGGGCAACAGGAACAAGCCAATCTTCAACTGGATTTCAATAAACTCTATAACAAATCGAAATGGCTAAAAGCAGTCAATCAGCTAAGTAAAGCCTCCCGAAAAAACAATACTTCCCAAAAAGATTCTTTAGGTAACAAAAATGAAAATTTAAAGAATCAGGCTAAAAATAATAATGCCAAAGAATTACCAGAGGTAAAGGGCCTGGCAAAAGTTTTTGGCAAAATATTAACCAGTATAAAATCGGTTAATGCTACTGTTTCACAAAACAGTCATACAAGATTACCGGGATATACGGATAGTACTCAATTTTTTGGCCAGAATTTTAGAAGTATGGCTCCGGGTTTTGGATTTATTATGGGTAAACAGGTGGACACCAGCTGGCTGAACAGGGCTGCGCACCGAGGACTTATTACAAAGGACTCTTCGTTTAATGATCTTTTTGTTCAAAGTTTTGATCAAAAGATTTCAGTCTCGGCGCAAATACAACCTATCAGGGATTTGACCATTGATATAAATATTGATAAAACCTTTTCCAAAAATTACTCAGAAACATTTAAAGATACTACCGGTACCGGTAGTGATTTTTCTCATCTTTCGCCGTATATNNAGCCTTCAATACCCTGTTTCAAAAATTTGACCCTAACCAGATTTCGTCAACATTTTTGAAATTTGAGAATTATCGAATGACCTTATCAAATAGATTAGGTGTTCTAAATACTTATAATAAACTGTCGGGTAACCCGGTAACAGCCGACGGATATGCTTTGGGTTATGGTAAATATGCAGTAGATGTATTGATCCCGTCTTTTATTGCAGCTTATACAGGGCAGGATCCTTCGTCAGTAGCCTTAATAAAAGATGATAATTCAAGACCCAAATCAAATCCATTCAGTGCTATCTTTCCCAAACCTAATTGGAGATTAACCTATAATGGTTTGAGCCGAATACCGGGTTTGGATAAAATATTTACAAATTTTACTTTAACGCATGCATATAATGCAAGCCTCGGAATGAATAGCTTCACTTCTGCGTTGCTGTACCAGGATGTTTCCAGATTCGGATATCCTTCTTTCATTGATACAACGGCTGGAAGCAATAACTANNACTTTCACTAATCAGGTTAGCCTGAAATTCGATTATACCAAACAACGTCAGTTAAGCCTGAGCCTGGTCGATTATCAGCTAAGTGAAATTCGATCTACACAATATACCTTTGGAGGCGGATTTCGAAAAAAAGGATTAAAATTGCCATTTAAGGTTCCCTTCTCTAAAAAAGATAGTAAGAAACTGGACAATGAGATAAACTTCCGTCTTGATTTCAAGGTAACCAACAATGTTACCTCTAATAGTCAACTTGACCAGGCCAGTGCATTTGCAACGGGTGGAAGCAAAGAAATTACGATAAGTCCGACAATAGATTATTACCTCAATAAGAAAATAAATATTAAATTATATTTTGACCAAACAAGGATTAACCCATATGTTTCATCCTCCCCACCCACTGTTAATACCCGTGCAGGAGTTCAAATAAGGATTTCCCTGAGCCCATAGTACCAGGTGTTCATTATCTTAAAAATAAGTTTGAACACAAAAAACCCGGAGGTAATCATCCCCCGGGTATGTTATCAACAAGCATAGAAAAAAACTATTTTACTTTTTTTAACATCATAATATATCCACAAACATTTTTCTTTTTGGTTTTATTAATCTGAAGAGGCTTTATCATATGATACTCTGTAAATTTTGGAATGTAAGAATAACTGATAATATTAGCGAGTTTGTCAAGTTCATAATGTTTGACGTAAACAACCTGCTTTTCGTTAAAATCATACATTCTTAATTCAAATAACTTTGAACTCAGATCTCCTATAAATACTATTTGATACCAGCTTCCTTCTGTAAGCGGTACTATTACAGGCATTTCATATTCACTTTCCATCATCATAGTAGCTTCACGAACTACAACAAAACCTTGTTTATAGAAACTTGCTTTTAAGCTATCAGCTTCCTTTTTTAGTGTAGAATCGTAACAGGAAACCTGTTTAATAACTTCCTGACCAAAAACTGAATATTGAGCAGATAGAAAAATAATGGAGATTAGTAGATAGGTTTTCAATCGGTTTTTCATTTAGGTTACAGAATAATTAGCTCTCAATATTACAAAAAGCATCTGACTTTTTATAATGAAATCACAATTTTTTTAAGAAAAAATGAAGATAATTTTCTTTCTTGGTCAGGTAAACCAATAATAACGCCAGGTTTCAATAATTATTGTAATCAAGCAGTATTTCTAAAGAAAAAAATACCATTTGCCTGAGATACGGGGGTTATCTCTACTTCATTAATACAAACATTGGGAGGAAGGGAGGCGCAGTAAAATATCGTATTTGCGATGTCATCTCCAGTTAAAGGGGTAAAGCCCTGGTAAACTTTCGAAGCCTTTTCATTATCTCCGTTAAACCTGACCAAACCAAATTCTGTTTCCACAGCTCCGGGTTTTACGTTAGTTACTTTAATATTGTGCCGTAACAAGTCAATGCGCATGGAACGACTGATCGCTTCCACTGCAGATTTGCTGGCACAGTAAATATTCCCTTTTTCATAAACATCGTCACCCGCTATAGATCCCAGGTTAATAATATGTCCTCGTTTTCTTTCAACCATAAAGGGGATCACCGCTTTGCTGACATATAGTAAACCATTTATGTTAGTCTGCAGCATAATTTCCCAATCTCTGAGTTCTGCCTCGTCAAAAAAGTCCCTTCCGAGCGCTAATCCTGCATTATTGATTAATATATCAACAGACCGCCACTTGCCTTTAAAATTATTAATACATTCAAAAACCTCTTCTTTTTTCTGCACGTCAAATGGTGCACAAAGAATTTCAATAGAGTATTCCCGCTCTAATAATTCCTTTAATTCCTGCAGCCGGTTGTTTCTCCTCCCGTTTAATATAAGATGATCACCTGCTTCAGCGAATTTTTTTGCACAGGCTTCGCCAATTCCTGAAGTACCACCGGTTATAAAAACAATCCGATTCATTTAATTTGATTAAATTATTAGTTATACAAAGAAGATTACAAATGTAAGGCTACCTTCAATTAGTTCTTGAATAAATTAAGCGGCCTTTGACTAAAAAATAAGTTCGCCTGGGGTAGAAACTATTGTTAATTGCTCGGTGAATTTCTTGTAAAGAAAATTTTCACTTTCCATCATTTTTAGGTGGCCGATGAGGTGGTCATAAAATCCACTTGAATTTAAAATGTAAATTTTCTTATCATGGATATTTAACTGGTTCCAGGTTAGCATTTCAAAAAGTTCATCCATGGTACCGTATCCACCGGGTAAAACCAATGCCGCATCTGCTCTTGAGTACATCATTTTTTTCCTGGAGTGCATGTCTTTCGTTTCATGCATTTCTGAAATACCGGGATGACTGTGCTCTATACCATTTAATAATTTCGGCATCACGCCTATTACTTTCCCCTTCTTATCAAGCATAGCATTGGCTAATGCCCCCATAATACCTTTGTTACTGCCACCATAGATTAGCGTGATACTTTTTTCTGCAAGAAAATTACCCAATTGTTTAGCATGTTTGATATATAATGGATTGTTTCCTTCTCTTGAACCACAAAAAACAGCGATAGAAGTAATTGCCATATTTTTATTTATCTTGAATAAATTTCTAATTAAAAACGTTTAATTCCTAATTTTCTTTTTGTAAACATGTACCTCCTCCCTTAAGGTCAAATACCATATTTATTTATGTCCCCAACAGTTTTGCTTTCTTTTATTATCGGATACTTTAT
>PKYU01000472.1 GCA_003132765.1 Chitinophagaceae bacterium
AAAGTATCAGTCCCGATATTATGGAGGGGATAAGAGAAAGGATGCAGGCCGTATGCAACAGCACTCGAATTGAAAAGAAGTGTATTCTTTCATTTCCTTTTAAACCGGGAATTATCCAATACATTAAATCAAAATTTTTAAAGCCTACGAATAACATAATTCTTGGAAAGAATGATTATTTGAAATTTTCGGACGTAGCGTGCGAAAGTGGTGAAAAAATTGATAGCGGCCCTTACGCCATAGATCTCGTTATTGAGAAAGAAACTAATGACGATCACAATGAAATCAAATTTCCTTATGAAACTGAGCTTCATTTTATTATTTGTAAGGACCCTTCAAGAATCAATAAAGTAAACCGGGCCACTATATTTGCAAATAAAGATACACAGGGAACCGATTTTTCTATCCCTTCTGATTTTGAACTTATCAGGTCGGTATTAATACACAGGAAAAGAAACGGACAACTGCTTTCACATCCGATAGGTTATATTAGTTATAGTAGTGCGGGTCAAAATTGTCAGCTTTTTTAAATCTTTTTGATCGGGATTGGGTCATTATCAAACAGTTCTTAGAGGAGAAATTCTGGCTTCAGCTGGTCAGGTATGCCAGTGAAGTGCCGAAAAGTGCAATTCCAGAAGGGAAAGGAGTATTTAGCTATCAGGATCTTGCAAATGAGATCGACGGTTTATATTCGAAATATCGTGACGATGTTATAAACTATAGAAGGGAAGTTCCCGAACAGCATGTTCAGGAGCAAGAGCTTGACAGGTTTATTGCACGATGTAAAAAAGATGCTTTTGAATATCACATTAATAGTGAGCTCAACTATCTGATTCNNTGAAGGTCAAGTGTAGCCAATGCGGGTCCAATAAATGGTACTCACTCGCAGAATTGAAAGATAAACTACCCTGCAAAGGCTGCAATAGCGAGATTATTCCTGGCCTTGAAAGTAAAATTTATTATAAGTTAAGCGATACCATTGTCAATAACCTGCTTAGTGATCAAACTAAGAATGGTAAAGAATTTGATGGCAATTATGTGGTACTGAAAACTCTTCTGCATCTTAAGGATGACCATAAGAATACAGGCAGCAGCTTTGTTTGGACGCCCTGTCTTGATTTCTCAGGGCGAAACGGTGAAAACGTTATTACCAGTGNNATACAAAACGGAAAATTAATCATCGGGGAAGCTAAATGTAAATCAAGTGACTTCAGTACTAGAGTAATCAATAGTCTAATTTGGGCAGGCAATAACTTGTTCCCTGATCAAATCATTGTTTCTTGTCGTACTGGCAGCCTTGATTACATAGTAGATCAGATCAACGCTGGTCTGCTGAATCCTCGATGTAAAGCCATTTCCTACAAAATTTATCCTGCGTGGTATCATCTTCCAGGCATATTTGGAACAGGAATACCAAAAGAGAAGCAACGGGAATCTACTTTGCCTTAATAAGCAAATTCAATATTTACCAGCCCCTTCTTTTCCTGGTAATCTTTAGCTAAGCACTGATTAAATATTTGTCCCGACTCATGTTTTGCAAAATAGNNAAGTTAGTTATCTGAAATTTGCCGGATATAATCACTAAGTTCTTTTGGATCTATTAATGTTCCCTCACGCATAACAACAACATATTTTATCGGTCCCATATCATTTGCATAATGAGTGAATTGATCCGTAATAGGATTATAAACGGCGATATTTTTTAATAATTCAGGATCTATTGTAAAGGAGATTGTCTCTCCTTCGTTCATAATTTTTTGGCAATTTGATAAATCTCTTCCAAAGGGAATCGGAAAAGATGATTCCATAACTTTACTGTTAGTAAAGCATGGCGGGGGGGNNCGGGGGGATTTGTATTTCATACTCAATTTCACTTAAAGACACAGTCTCTTTATGAAGAGGAACAGGAAATGAAATAATGTTATTTTGAAAATTGAACACTACAACATGTGTCGGGATATTATTATTCTTTATTCTTTTCTCAAATAAATAAATATGTAATGGCAGGTTTGTTTCAAATGAAAGGTTATAGCCACTTATAAAAGCTCCCCGATCAATATTACAACGCCCTGCCAAATACTTTAAAGCATATTCATAATTTTGACAAACTTCAATATCACCTAAAACAGAGAGTGAAGACTTCAACAAAGCCTTATATACATTTGAAGGAATAAAAGGATTTTTTAAATATTTAATCTTGGTTGTTCCTTCTTTGTAAATATCTTCTGGGGCGATTATCAAAATATTGCTTCCGATATGACTTCTAGATTTTGCCGTCAATGTTTTTGTAACAAAGCTTGGAGCAAGCTTTCTACTATCTAATTCTGTAACGCTTCGAGAGATACCAATAAAATTTGCAAGATCGTTCTCAATTTTACCAAATAAATGATTACACTGATCACATTCAAAATCAGAATATAAATAAGTATTTCCCATTAATTTTGGAACAAGATGCGAAAAATTAGAGAATTTAGAGATTGGATAACTGTTTTGACAAAAAAGACAAGTTCGTTCTGAAACCTTCCGCATATTTCTCTTTGTATATACTTCATCACTTCCGACTATAATTTTTTTTAGATCATATTTTTCGAAAAATGATTTTCCATATTCCTTA
Source organism: Chitinophagaceae bacterium (assembly GCA_003132765.1). GTDB lineage: Bacteria > Bacteroidota > Bacteroidia > Chitinophagales > Chitinophagaceae > Ginsengibacter. The sequence goes on from PKYU01000472.1 coordinate 2,615, forward strand.
AAATTTGAGTGTGACATTACCTTTAAAGTCTCTTGTTCCATGTAACAAATTTCGGTTTTTCTTATTATTATTCTTACTCAGCAAAGTTTGCAACTTCGCTGAAATCTACTCTCATGTTTTCAATTTTATTTTCTATAGAATATATAGATTTAAAGCCCTCTTCTGATTCTTGAAAGTCCCGAATAGTCCTCGTTTGCAACGGCTATCTTTCTTATCGTAAAACCCCCAATGGGACAAAAAGCCGGGTGTAGTTTAGTAAACAGATTCCTTTCCCGACCGCATAAAAAGCTTCCTCTCCTCACTTTTTTATTTTCCCGAAAACACAAAAAAAATTCTTTTTTCACTTTTTTATTTCTCCGAAGGAATAAAAGGTTTCTGTTTTCCCCGGTTCGGCCAGAAGATATTACCTGATTCACAACCCATCAATCTCCTCATAAATCTTCTTCAAATTTCTCAATAAAAACATTCTTTTCTTTTCCTCACTGCCGAAGTCATAATATTTCGGAAGATCTACAAAGTGTTTTTTCTCTTCCTCAATTGCCGCCAGATCAAGTTTGATCTTGCATTTGAAAGTATTGGTTTGGTATTCTTTTAAATCGTTATTATTATCCCTTGAAACGATGGCAACTACTTCACCCGCATTTTGGTTGGCGATTTTAGATGCTGGTATCACCGTATCCATGCGTTCGTTTATATTCATTGTGGTTTTAGACCTGTCGATATTCAGGCCCACGTTATTTTGCTTGATCTTACCGAACAGCGTTTCCAGCCATTGCAATGTTTCTTTTGATCGCACGGCCCCTGAAATTACACTTCCCATAAGAGATGTGATGGTATCTGCAGTAGACTTTCCGTATTGCTGATGAAACTGCGGCAATTCCTGGAGGCCGAGCAGGACAGCAACCTTATTACTTCTTGCTGTGGCAATGAGATTTTCAATCTTATGTAAATACAAAGTAGGTGTTTCATCTATAATTAAAGCGCACGGATTATTACCCGTGGAATTTACCTCTGCAATGGTTCTGTTTAGTACTGCTGCATAAAATGCACTATTAATATTTTGTCCTTCAATATTATTTGCCAGCACTAAAACACTTTTCGGATTACTGATCTTTAAATCAAAATCATTGCCCGAAAAAACCCAAAAACTTTCCGGTGTCGCCAGCCTCGAAATATTTATCCGGAGTGTTCCGATCTGGCCTTCGAGCTGCTCAAAGGCTCCATGTTCATATGCCGAGCGAAAGGGAGCCAGGAGGCTGTGTACTTCCACCATCGAAAAGAGATGCTTGAATATCACATCATAAGGCCGTGACAGAAAAGCGAGCAGGTGAGGCAATGAGGAATATTTCCCGTTTTTTTTATGTGCGAGAAAAAAAATCGATGCAGCCAAAAAGTTGATGGCCGATTGCGTAAAAAACTGGTCAGCGCCGCCGCTATTTCCCTTCTCTCCCCTTTTCAGTGCTGAAACAATTGCATCGGCCGTTTCTCCCGCTCTTGCAAGGG
>PKYU01000556.1 GCA_003132765.1 Chitinophagaceae bacterium
AAATAATTTTCTTTGGGTATGCAAAAAACCAATGCAATTATTTTTGATCTGGGAGGCGTAATTCTCAATATTGACTACCAACTTACCAGGAACGCATTCGAAGATATAGGAATTACCAACTTCAATGACATGTATTCACAGGCCGATGCGGATGATTTGTTTAAAAAACTTGAAACCGGCCAAATTTCTGAAGCTAATTTTTATGATGAAATCAACCGTCGTACTTCTCTAAACTTGCCTTCAACTGATATTGAAAAGGCATGGAACAAAATGCTATTAACCTTTAGAGAAAAAAGTTTACAGTTCGTGGAAACACTGCGGCCGAGGTATAAGCTTTACCTGCTCAGCAATACAAATCATTNNGCACTTAAAAGAATTTATTAAGATTTATCATGCTACAAAAAGGAAAAAGCCATTTGAAAAATTTTTTGATAAGGTCTACTATTCCTGCGAAATAGGGTTAAGAAAACCCAATCTCGATATTTACGAATATGTAATACATGAAAACGGTCTGGAGCCCAAAACCACTCTTTTTGTAGATGATTCTGTACAGAATGTTGAGACCGCAACCAAGGCTGGGATGCGGGGCCTAGTGCTGCTTCCTGGAAAATTTATCGAAGAACTGGATCTTTAATGCTATTTTTTTATTTCTTCAAACTCGATATAATCACCTTCTCTTTTCACCTTTTGTTCCTGGTGAGTATTTTTGTTTACTGAATTCATGTTCTTTAGGTCCTGCTGCATTTTTGATTGCATTTCCCCAAATTGTTTTCTGATCTGGTGAGTTGACTGAAATATCGGAATAATAAATTCAACAATAAGTTTATACAAGATATAAACCAGGAACAACTCGGCGGCAAGGCGAAAAATATTCATTCCACAAAAATATATATTTAATTTTTTAACAAGAATCAAAAAATTTTACTTTAACATAATTTGGTTCATAATTCTTAATAATAGTATATTTGCAGCGGAAAAAGATGAATTGAAGGGAACGAAGTCGTTCCCTTCTCCTTTTTAATAAATTTGGAGATTGAATAATGACTGAGGTAACAGTTCTTAAAAATATTGAAGACTTTGTAACTGGTATCACTGCAAAATCCGGAACGATTTTCCCGGTTGATATAAGGATGTCACCATCCAATGATATCAAAGTATTTATTGATGCAGATGACGGAATAACTATTGAAAAATGCTCTTTAATAAACAAAGCCCTTTATAAATATATTGAAGAAACGGAACTTTTTCCTGGTGGAAATTTTTCACTTGAAGTTTCCTCTCCCGGCCTGGAGGAACCCCTAAAGTCAATTCGCCAATACAAAAAGAATATAGGAAGAAACGTTGAAGTAGTTACACTAGATGGGGCAAAAACCGAAGGAAAATTATTGAATGTGAATGATCATGAAATAACCATAGAAGAAAGAATTGGCAAAGGAAAAAAAGCGATAGTCAATACAAAAAATATATTATTTAACGAGATAAAGCATACGATTGTGCTGATAATTTTTTAAAAAAACACAAATGGCAAGTATTAATTTGATTGAATCTTTTCAGGAATTCAAAGACGCAGAGAACATAGACAGGCCTACTTTGATGAAGGTTATGGAAGATGTATTCAAAACGTTGATCCGCAAAAAGTACGGTTCTGATGAAAATTTCGATGTAATTGTAAACGATCAGAAAGGTGATCTTGAAATTTTCCGCAGAAGAACGATTGTGGATGACGATGATCTGTACAATACCCTCACAGAAATTGAGTACAAAGATGCAATCAAAATAGAACCCGACTACCAGGTTGGAGAAGAATTATATGAAGAGGTTGATATACAAAAAGAATTTGGCAGAAGGGCTATACTCGCCGGAAAGCAAACCCTGGCAAGCCGGATCAACGATTTAAAAAAGAATATTCTTATTAAAAAATACGAAGACAGGATTGGGGAAATTATAACCGGTGAAGTTTACCAGGTTTGGAAGAAAGAAATATTGTTACTTGATGAGGAAGGAAACGAAATGCTGCTACCAAAGTCCGAACAAATTCCATCCGATTATTTTAAGAAAGGAGAAACCATAAGGGCAGTAGTAAAAAAAGTAGCNNTGAAAAACAGCCAGGCTGTAATTATCCTTTCCAGAACAGACCCTTCATTCCTCGCCAAATTACTTGAAATTGAAGTGCCGGAGATCTTTGATGGCCTTATTGTAATCAGGAAAATTGTACGTGATCCCGGAGAGAGAGCTAAGGTGGCAGTCGAAAGTTTTGATGATCGGATTGATCCGGTTGGTGCCTGTGTCGGAATGAAGGGAAGCCGCATACACGGAATAGTACGTGAACTTAAAAATGAAAATATAGATGTGATAAACTGGACTAATAACATCCAGCTTTTAATACAACGCTCACTTACCCCTGCAAAAATTACGAGCATGGATGTGGACCTTGAAACAAAACATGCGAATGTATATTTAAAACCAGACCAGGTTTCGTTGGCAATTGGACGGAGGGGAGTAAATATAAAACTTGCCTGCGAGCTAACCGGGCTTGAACTTGATGTATTCAGGGATAATGAAGGAGAGGTTGAAGAATATGATGTTGACCTGGATGAATTTACAGATGAAATTGAATCATGGATCATCGATGAACTTAAAAAGATTGGTTGTGATACCGCAAAGAGTGTACTTGTACTATCTGACGAAGAGCTCGAACGCAGAACAGATCTTGAAAAAGAAACCATCACGGAAGTGAAAAAGATTTTAAAAGAAGAGTTTGAAAGCGAATAAGATTTTTATTTTAATCTAAAAATGGAAGTTGCTTATTTAAAACATAATTTTAATAAAAAAAATTCTTCTACCCAATAGTAGAAGACAAAGAAAGACTTAATGGCAGCAGTAACTACACCACGTTTAATGGCAGCAGCCAAGGAGTTTAACATAGGTAAAGATACCTTGATAGATTACCTTTTGTCCAAGGGTTTCGAAGGAGAGGACCTGAAGTNNTATTACGGACGAGATGTATCGTATTCTTCAGGTAGAATTTCAAACTGACAAGGTCGCCAAACAGAAAGCCGAACAGATTGATCTCCCTAAAAATGCTGTTACAGATTTCAAGAAAAGAAAAGATGAGCAGGACCTTTCTTTTAATAAAAAAGAACCTGTAAAAGCAAAAGAATCTGCTACACAGGATCAAATCATTTCTGAACCGGTGGTGCCTTCAGAAAAAGTAAGTGTGGAAGAATTTCCTGCAACTTCCAAGCCTGACATTGTTAAGATAGTAGCCCCGGAAGTAGAGCAGCTTAAGGTAATTGATAAAATTGATCTTAGCACCATAGACTCTTCCACCAGACCAAGAAAGGCAGCGGATAAAGTAGCTAAGAAGGAAACTACTGAGAAGAAGACCAAAGGAAAACAAAAGGATACCGACGTTTCTATAACCAGGGAATCAGAACCGGAAGCTCCTATTATTCCGGCCCCATTAAAAGTAGAGCCGGTTATTATTTCGAATATAAAGACGGCGAAACTGGAAGGTCCTAAAATTTTAGGGAAAATTGATTTGCCGGCCAATAATGAACCTCAGGCTGCTCCCGCAGACGAAAGACGAAAACGTAAAAGAATTATTGTAGATAAGAAGCCACCTTCGGGAGGAAATTTTCAGCGTCCACAATCTCCAAGACCTCCGGGTAGGTTCAGTAGAAATGCGCCAATGCCTTCCCGCCGCGAAGAAAAAGAAATCGACCAAAAGGAAATTCAGGATAAAATAAAAGAGACGCAGGCCAAACTGGCCGGGGCAGGAGGGAGAGGCAAGAGCTTAAAAGCAAAATACCGAAAAGCAAAAAGAGAAGAAGCTGCTGAAAATATAGGAGAAGAAGTTACAGATCATAAACTCCAGGTTACTGAATTTATTTCTGTAAGTGAGTTTGCAAACCTTATGGATGTGAGTTTTGCTGATGTTATCAGTAAATGTATGAGTCTTGGAATTATGGTTTCAATTAATCAAAGGTTGGAAGCAGACGTTATTGAATTGGTAGCAGGTGAATTTAATTTTGAAGTTGAATTTATTGGCGTTGATGACGAGGCAGAGANNCAGAGCTGGAGGAGGAAGAAGAGGAGGATAATGAGGAAGACCTGGAAACAAGGTCTCCAATAGTTACTATTATGGGACACGTTGATCATGGAAAAACTTCGTTGCTCGATTATATACGTCAAGCAAATGTAATTGCAGGTGAAGCAGGGGGTATTACCCAGCATATTGGGGCCTATGAGGTAACACTGAAAAACGGAAGAACCATTACTTTCTTAGATACTCCGGGGCACGAAGCTTTCACTGCTATGCGTGCACGGGGAGCAAAAGTTACTGACATAGCTGTTATAGTAATAGCAGCTGATGATGCAGTGATGCCGCAGACAAAAGAGGCAATATCACATGCACAGGCAGCAAATGTGCCCATGATATTTGCTTTGAATAAGATAGACAAAGACGGAGCCAATCCTGAAAAAATTAAGGAACAGCTTTCCTCTATGAATATATTAGTAGAAGACTGGGGAGGAAAATACCAAAGCCAGGAAATAAGTGCGAAGAAAGGTCTTCATGTAGATTCCCTTCTGGATAAGATTTTGTTGGAATCTGATATGCTCGAACTTAAGGCTAACCCAAACAGAAGTTCAAGCGGAACAGTTATTGAAGCTTCTCTTGATAAGGGCCGTGGTTATGTGGCTACTATTTTGGTACAAAACGGAACACTCAGGCAGGGAGATCTTTTGGTATCAGGCCAGAACTACGGAAGGATTAAGGCAATGTTTAATGAAAGAAATCAACGCACAGAATCCGCTCCTCCCTCAACTCCCGTATTAATTTTAGGCTTAAACGGTGCTCCACAGGCTGGTGAAACATTTAAGGTTTTTGATGATGAATCTGAAGCCAAGGAAATAGCAAACAGAAGAGCACAAATTTTGCGTGAGCAGGGAATTCGTGCCAAAAAACATATCACTCTTGATGAAATTGGCCGCAGGCTCGCTCTTGGAAATTTCAAAGAACTTAATTTAATTATACGTGCTGATGTAGATGGTTCCGTAGAGGCATTAAGCGATTCACTTCAGAAACTGAGTACTGAAGAAATTGTGGTAAGCGTGGTTCATAAAGGGGTGNNGAAAGTGACGTTTTGCTGGCTACTGCTTCTGACGCTGTAATTATTGGATTCAACGTTAGGCCATCATTACAAGCCTCAAAACTTGCAGATAACGAAGGAGTAGAAATAAAAACCTATTCCATAATATATGATGCTATTGATGAGGTGAAAAGCGCCATGGAAGGTATGCTTGAACCAAAAATTCAGGAAAAAATACTCGGCATTTTAGAAGTAAAGGAAACCTATAAATTTGATAAAATAAGTGTTGCAGGTTGTATGGTTATTGAAGGAAAAATCGCCCGTAACAACCGGATTCGTTTGGTCCGTGACGGTATCATTATTTTCACCGGAGAACTTGGAAGCCTTAAACGCTTTAAAGATGATGTAAAAGANNTGCGGGGTAAGCATCAAAAATTTCAGTGACACCAGACCTGGCGATATGATTGAAGCTTTTGAAGAAGTAGAGGTGAAAAGAACCTTGTAAACCACGGTAATCTTTTTTCTTTAACAAAACTACGTTAACATTTAACTTTTCAAAAAATAAAGGTTCATCCTGCGGTTGTACTTTTGAAGCCGGCTGCAGCTGCTGATTTCCATCTGTCGGAATCTATTTGAC
>PKYU01000011.1 GCA_003132765.1 Chitinophagaceae bacterium
CATAAAAACGAACAATCAAACACCAAACCAACATGAAAATCATTTTAACCGCAAAAGAGAGTGAAGATTATTTTTTCAATGCACTCTGTAATGGAGCAGGTTATATGCGTGGCTATGGAATTGAACTTGATTGGCAGGATGCAGATTATGACGAAGCCAGGAAGAAATTGAAAAACCCATCAATTGAGGATGTTCTCATGAAAATTCTCAAAGACGGCAAAAAATTGACCTTTGTTGACCATGAAGGCGAAGGCGACATGACACGGAGCATTACACTAAAAGAAGTCCATGAAAGGGTACAGAAAACCCCATTGACACATCTCCAGAACATGATTGAAGAGTGCGACGATGCCATAACCGCAGACGTTATTTTACAGACGGTATTTTTTGAAGATATTATTTTTGGTTAAGGTTTGGTTGATTTGCGGAGGGCTGTGGTTAGCTCTCCGCTTTTTTATTTGCCAAATTCCAGCATTATATAACCATGACTGATATTCAAAAACGGATTACCGAAGAAATTTTACAACAATGTTTTAAATATGGGGTTGAATTTACCGGAGAAACCGACGAGCCGAACCAACATAAAATATTCTTCAAATATTCAAAAGCTATTATTTGCATAAGCACGAATGGAAAAGTTAAATTACAAGGTCAGGAAGATAAAAGAAATATGCAATACTTTTCAAAGTGGACGAAAATAAAATATTGAGCCTTATACATTCAGAAGCAAACAGAAATCTAACCAACACCAAAAACCAAACCGATATGTTTTACCATCTATTTTACTCAGACTTCCTCAAAAACAGAGTGCAACNNTTCAAATCACCGAGGCTGAATACAACAAGTTTAAAGCTAAGTGGTTTTCGGTTGCGGCATAAATACTGAAACAATCCGAGCCTTATAGTCGTATAACAAACCAAAAACCAACCCAATGAAACGCAATCCAGACGAAGATTATAAAGATATAACCGAAATTGCTGAAGCACTCGGTTTCAGAAAAGCAACCCAACCAGGCTTTTTCTTCTACCCCAATTGCACGATCCAAATAGACATGACCGCATCAGGCAAAAATGAGAGAGATATTCTCACAAACGCTCTTCGTCAGGTTATCGAATTCAAAAATAGAAATATTGTGCGAGAAAAGGCTCTTGAAATACAACCCGGTTTATTCCGCAACGGAAAATAAAAAAGGTTTCTGAGCCTTATCAGAATATAACAAAACCAACCGAATGAAAGCAACCAAAAGATTAATTGACAGCGTCTGGACACTCGAATTTGAAGTCCTCAACGGAAACGAAGTTAAGATACTGAAATACAGCCGAGACGACCAGGAAGGTTACGATAACGAACGTACTCTCCCTCAATGCCGAGTTGTAGAGGATGACGACCGAAACGCCATCAGCGTCTTGATAAGAGATAAATACGATGGGTTTGAATGGGTTGACGAGAAAAATTGCGACAAGACATATAAAGTCGTAAATGTTATGCACATATTTTCTTATTGAACAGCCTTATCAGTATAATAAAAACTTGAAATGGCAGCAGGCGACAGAAACAACAAAGGTAAACCGAAAGATATCGTAAGGCATTTTTCAAACCAAGACGGAGCCGAGCCGGTATGCCACCAGAAAAACTACGGGTTCAGCACAAAGGATATTTCTGAAGTAACCTGCGAAAAATGCAGAAAAGCAATCATACAACATAATATTTGGTATGAAGGAAAATAATACAGAAGAAGCCGAAAAGTACATAGAATTCCTTAAAAAAGAAATCAAGGATTTGAATAGGACAAGAAAATGTTACACATTCCAATCCGAATGGCATAAATTAATGTACTCAAGGACACATGAATTGGAAATATACCAGCGATCCGTAAAAACTTTAAAAAATATCTAGCCAATGCCTGATAACTATAAAACAATTGCCATCTGCAAAATTACACAGAAACGATATGAATATATTGCTTCAAATATTGACAGGAAGACAATTATTATTGCTGAGGACGGAATCTTTTGTGATGTAAAAAAGAAAGCATATAAACTGTCATTTGACATTGGAAACATTAAATATAGCCCTCAATGGTGGATGAAATGAAAATCAAAACTTTGGCAATTTATCGAGCATATTGCCAAAGTTTTAAAAGGCTTATAATATTTTCACAATGGCAGCCTTATATGACCATGATAACAATAAAGGCATACACAACAAATAACCGCTACTTTATCGACGGCAAAGAAGTTTTCGGAGATAAAATACTCGGAGCTGCCATATTTGGAGAAACCAAGTCAAAAGAAATGCTGCTCTGCGTTGTGGAAGGTAAAAATAAGAAACAGGCATGGGAGAAACTTGGAGAAGAACTGCAGCGGATCGAGTTTAAAGGAACTGTAACAAGACACAAAATATTTTAAGGTTTGCAGCCTTATAGAACCGAACCAACAACCAAAACCAATATGCCATACATCAGAACCGAAGAAGTTGCCGCCAAGAGAAAACAATTCAAAGATGCATTCCCAGGATATAAATTCTCTATCGTACGCCGTCATCATAGCTGCATAGACGTAACAATTCTCGAGTCGCCAGTGGATTTTTTTGAAGGCACACGATTCGCCGAAGGAGAAAGAAAATATATACAAGTGCCTTTGAACACTTACACTATAAAGGAATTATGGAAAGGCGAAGCTCAAGAAGTACTTTTGAAAATGTATGAGATTTTGGAAGGCGATAATAGGACTGTGGTTGTCGATGGAGATTACGGAGCCATCCCTCAATTCTATACACATTTAAGTATCGGAGATTGGGATAGAGAATGTAAAATAAAGGAAAAAGCAGCCTTATAAGAGAAAATCAAACCAACCGAAATGAAAAACACCATAAACATCCTCTGGAAAGAATATCCTAATTTTCAATATGTTCTGGAAAAATATGCCGGTATGCTCGGAATATTCGGAATATTTTTTGGACACAAAGTAGACAGGAAGCAAAAAGCGAAATTTGACAGGGCGAAAAAGTACCTGATGACTTTGGTTGAAATCCGGAACGGAGCTGTTATATAAACTTAAATCGAGCCTTATAAGAAAAATAAGATACTGATATGAATACAGTCCAGGCAAAAAATAGCGGAGCACAATTCTATTTGCCAATGAATGACGGCAAAACTCCAAGTTTATATTATCGTTTTGCACCCATAAAATACAACGACGGTACGACTGAAGACCGTTTGCAATACTTTTCTACTTGTGGCGGTGGATGGATGGGCAGCATGGAGAAAAATCCTGAAGAGTTTGCCAAGAATAAATTGGTTAAGATTTAAATATTTATAATTTTCCAGCCTTATAGAGTTATGAATACAAACCAAAAACAAAACTACCACCACTACAAACTCCCAAAACTCGGAGAAATCGGATACCTCACAAACGGACAAACCAGATTTGGAGAAACAATATTCCTTACTGCCGGCAAGAAAGAAAAAGTGATGGTCGTCGCCTTTCCACTCTGCGATAATGTCCTGCCTTACTCAAAAGGAATACATACAGCGTATTTCAAAAACCTTGCCAACGGAAAGATAAAAAAGTACTCGGGATTCTATTTTGATTCGGTGCAATAATATAAACCGTCCAACAGCCTTATACAAATATGAAAGAATTGATTTTAAAAATTATACCGCATCCGACTTGCAAGACAGGATATTCCATTCAACACAACAGATATATAGGATGGAGAGGTTGCACTCAAAATCATATTGGATGGTTTCGTACCAGGAAAGAAGCTGAAGCCCGTAAAACGCTTCTATTGAATTGGAATGATATGTTTTATACAGAGTCGATCCTGGAGAATAACGGAAACGCGGAAGCGGAGCCGGCGGATATGATCTTATTTTAGCAATGGTTATNNTAAGCCACTTTAAGGTCCTAATTAAGAACTTAGCCGCTATTTTAGACCCCTATTACAGGGCCTTAAATACGCCGATAAACCCCTTGCGGCAGGGGCCAACCACTATCCCATCCGCATTATGAGGCAATTTTTTTAATTTCAATTCTCAACCAACAAAACGAGTGTTATTTTAAAATTTTATAAAAAAAATTTT
>PKYU01000292.1 GCA_003132765.1 Chitinophagaceae bacterium
CAGTGTCACTACAAACCAAACGAAGCACTTATAGGTGAGTTATACGAATTTGTACTGTACGCCCCTACGTAACATTCTCTGAAAAATCATTGAAAAAATTAAAATTTTAACAGTTAAGGGAAGAAATCGCGCAATGTGGGTTAAGTGGCCGTATAAACTTCCGGGTGCCCGTTTATGATTAATCAACCATTAAGAATTGTAATCGTATCACTGCTACTGCATTTTATTTTTCCTGGTAATATGCAGGCTCAATTATGGCAGGGAAGCCTTGGAGATCCAGTGTTGAATATTATGTTTGGTTCGGGTTCTAATCCCGGGAAGTTAAAGTATTTAACCGCTTTGGAGAAGCGGTTTTCGATAATCACAGACAAAATATAGTCTGGAACGGAAAATACAAAGGTAAATTGGTTTCTCCCGGAGCCTACGTCTATACTATCAATTTAAAAAATAATACAGAAATTATTAACGGTGTGGTTTACGTATTATTTTAAGCTATGCCCTTATGATTAATACATGATAAAATAAGAAATGAGAAAGTGTTATAAAAAACTTTGTCATTTTTTCTGAATTATGATGAATTTTGAATTAATAATTATAATGTAAATACCCGTTTACTTATTAAATGGAGATATCTAAAAAGGAATTCTTATTTTTAAGTTGCCATTGTAACTATATAAATATTTTTTATGAATACATCCCGACGCATATTTATTAAAAACAGCAGCCTCACTATAGCTGGTGTGTCTTTGCTTCCAAAAATCTTGCATCAAAAAAGCCCTGGCATTATCCTGGGAATACAGCTATACTCAGTAAGAGATGATATGAAGAAAGATCCTGAGGGTACCTTGAAAAAGCTGGCTAATATGGGCTTTATAGATGTGGAACATGCAGGGTATGAAAACCGGAAATTCTCAGGATATACGATTGCAGATTTTAAGAAGTTGCTCAGTGATACCGGCTTAAAAATGGATAGCGGCCATAGTTTCCTGGGTTCACAACATTGGGATAGGAATACCAATGATTTTACGTATGAATGGAAGTATACCATTGAAGATGCAGCAACGGTCGGAATGAAATATGTAATAAGCCCGGGAGTGGATGAGAGCCTTTGTAAATCTATGGATGATTTTAAACATTACCTGGATATGTTTAATAAGTCAGGGGAGTTGTGCAAAAAATCGGGAATTCATTTCGCTTTCCATAATGAAAGCTATGAATTTAATCATAATCTCAATGGGAAAAGTATCTATGATTTGATTTTAGAGCAAACCGATAATAACCTGGTAGCTCAGCAAATGGATATCGGCAATATGTATGAGCCGGGAGGAAGGGCTTTATACTTTTTGAAAAAATATCCCGGAAGGTTTAAACTCATGCACGTAAAAGATGAGATGAAAAAAAATAAGCCTGAGGAAAATGGAAATCTATATGAGAGTACTATTTTGGGTAAAGGCGTTATAGATATAAAGGCAATTATTGACTATGCCAGGAACAACGGGACGAAATATTTTATAATTGAACAGGAAGAATACCAGGATAAAACGCCAATTGAATGTGCTGATTTAGATTACAAAAAGATGAAAGGGTGGGGTTTTTGATNNATATCATCCTTATTTCTCATACAATTCAATTGGTAAATTATCGGGGTCGGCAAAAAAAGTAAAATACTTATTGGTAGTTACATCCAATCGCATGGGCTCGCAAATTATATTGTTGTTTTGTAATCTTTCAATTTCACTTTTTAAATTATCCACTTCAAAAGCCAAATGCCGCAACCCCGTCCCTTCCGGCCTTGAAGGTCTTGGAGGCGGTGAAGGGAATGAGAAAAGTTCTATAACATACTCTCCGTTCAGCGCCAGGTCAAGCTTATACGATTGCCTTTCTTTTCTATAGATTTCCCTGATAATTTCTAACCCTAAAATTTCAGTATAAAAGGCTTTTGATTTTTTATAATCTGAACATATAATTGAGCTATGATGGACTCTGTTAAGCATAATTCAATTTCTTATTTTTTTGCTTAGATCCCGGATGGTATTTTTTGCAGGTAACCATCACGAAAAAGCAGTTTTTTGACAAAAGGATTGGCGGCTACCTTACCTTCAATGATNNCTTGGTTTATTATACACTTTACTTTCCAGCCAGGAAACTACATCCAGGTAGGCAAAGGCGCGGGTTTCAAATTTGCTGGTCTCTAATTTCTTGATGGTATCCAGTAAATTTTCAAATTCCGGGCGAAGTTTCTTCGCAGACAGGTAGAACGATTTACGAAGGAACTTAAATATTTCTTCTTCCACGAGGCTCAGGTTCTGCATTTTAGCCATAAAGCGGTAAACGGATTTTATGAGGTATTCAAGTAATTGAGAATTTCCCAGTTCATAATGAGAGATCAGGTGCAGCAGCCTGGCGAAACATTGAAGGTCATTTCGGAGATCCACTTTCCAGTTGATAATTTTATTCAGGTAGTCGATCGCCATGTCATAGTCTCCAGCGCCAAAATACAAGGAGGCTATCTTGTAATAAAATACAAGCACCCTGTGATGATCCAGGTAAATGCTGAATTCTTTTAACTGTTGAGTAATTTCAGGAACGATAGCCAGGCCCTCTTTAAAAGTTCCTTCAAGAAAATGCTGGTTAATTTTAGCAATATACAAGTAAACAAAAACCTGGACCCGGTTATTATTACTTTGTTTTACAATATCCGAATCCCTGAAATGCTCCAATGATTGAATCGTTTTACTAAAACCGCTGTAATTTCTGAGCGTGAAATGGGCATTCAATAAATTATGCATTCCCTTAATGTAATTGGCAGTTTCCATCTCCTTGGCCATCGAATGGCCGGAAAAAAGGTCGACCCATTTCTGCGTGTACCGGTAATACATTAAAAAGTCCTGCCGGATAAATGCATACCAGCAATAGCTTTGATTGTAATACAATTTTTCATAAAACCCTACAGGATTTTTAATATCGGGAGTCAGGTGTTTTTTGAAATAATTTTCCACCTCCTTCTCATCATTTTTATTTCTTGCGTGCCCGTTCTTAATAAACCAACTGTATAATTGAAGAGCAAGGTTTGAAAGTTTGGTCACTTTTATTAACTCACCATAAGTTGTTACGGATTCACCGGACAACTGATCCGCTCTGTCCTGCATGCTGCGTGTTATATGCAGGGTTTCTATTTTCTTTTCTAAGAATAATACTTCTATCAGGAAAGTTAACTGGTTATGCGTTTTGGCATTTTCTTTTACACGGTCAAGTATTTTAAGGCTCTGCAGGTAAAGGCCTTTATTATACAGAATCCTTGCAAAATCCAATTGCTCATGCATTTGAATGTCAATATTTTCATTGCTCTCCAGGAGCCTCAGGCTGGCCAGTATTTGCCGGTAGAGATGGGCCTTCATGTTGGAAAGCTGCTCTCTTTTTATGGAGACGTTCTTACTAATAAGCTCCTTTTCATCATACTCTTTCATCTTATCCATTGCGTCAAAAAGCTGCACAATTTTAAGGTCTGGTGTGGATGAATTTCTTTGTACATATAACTTAAAATTCCTCTTTTCCGACTTTTGAAGGGAGTGAATCAATTGAAACAAGGCATCTGTCGATTTGTTGGGCATCGTAAATATTTTACTGCGAATAGTAGTGCCAATAGGGCTTTTATGAAATTACTATTCATTTCGGCAATGTAAATTTCTGCTTTTTTGTTCGTAATCATTGCACCGGATATGCTACTTTCATAAACCTTTACAAGAGGTTTTCCAGAAGCCCCTGTTTTTCTAAATATCGATTTGCTATGAACAATAAGAATAAGATACTCATTTTTGATACAACACTTCGTGATGGCGAACAGGTGCCGGGCTGTAAACTGAATACAGAAGAAAAAGTGGAACTCGCCCTGGATCTGGAGCATCTTGGAGTGGATATCATTGAAGCAGGATTTCCTATTTCAAGTCCGGGAGATTTTTTATCGGTAACTGAGATATCGAAAAACATAACCAATGCTACCGTTTGCGCATTAAGCAGGGCAGTGGAAAAAGATATCCAGGTTGCAGGAGAAGCCTTGAAATTTGCAAAACGCCCCCGTATTCATACAGGAATTGGTACCTCAGACTTACATATTAAAAGTAAATTCAATTCTAATCGGGAGAATATTTTAGAAAGGGCCGTACAATGCGTAAAATGGGCCAGTAAATACACCAATGATATTGAATTTTATGCAGAAGATGCTGGCAGAACTAATAATGATTACCTCGCAAGGGTGATTGAAGCTGTCATAAATGCCGGCGCCACAACGGTGAATATTCCAGATACGACTGGCTATTGCCTACCTTATCAATATGGTGAAAAAATTTCGTATTTGATAAATAATGTACCAAATATTGACCGGGCGGTTATTTCGTGCCATTGTCATAATGATCTCGGATTGGCAACAGCAAACTCAATTGCAGGCATTATAAGTGGTGCAAGGCAAATTGAATGTACCATAAATGGCCTGGGAGAGAGAGCCGGCAATACATCACTTGAGGAAGTAGTGATGATCATCAAACAACATAATGATCTTAATTTTTATACGGGTATTGATACAAAGCAATTGAATCCCATAAGCAGGAAGGTTTCTGATATTATGCGAATGCCGGTACAGCCAAATAAGGCAATTGTGGGCAGTAATGCATTTTCCCATTCATCAGGTATCCACCAGGATGGATTCTTAAAAGATGCCCTTACTTATGAAATTATCAACCCTCTTGAAGTAGGTGCGGACGATTCAAAGATAGTGCTAACAGCAAGGAGTGGTCGAAGTGCATTGGCACACCGGTTTAAAAAGTTAGGGTATGAATTTAACCGAAACGATGTAGATGTATTATATGATTGGTTTTTAAAGGTAGCTGATAGTAAAAAGGAAGTAGAAGATGCTGATTTGTCAAAGCTTGCCATAACATACCAGCAAAAAAATTATGCGACAACTTAGTTTCTTTCATTTTTGATTTTAGAATGTGGGGGATTTTCCCCCACTTTCATAAGTAGGATTGGTGAAAAACAGGTTTAACACGATATTAGATTTATTTATCCAACAATTGAAGCATAAAATCATAAGAAGCCTTAATTTTCTAAGGTTGAATACTTCGTCAAAGCAATGAAAAGGAAATCTCTTTTAATGGTCAAAGATCTCACGGTGCAATTATCCGGGAAAGCGGTGATTAACCAGGTTTCATTTGATATACACGAGGGAGAATGCCTTGCAATCATAGGGCCGACCGGTAGTGGGAAATCCATGTTGGTTAAGGCACTTGGCGGAAATTTTTTCAGCAAAGGAAGTATTGATTTTTTCAGCAAAAATGGCCGTGATCCTTATATTGTAACCATTACTCAACAACATCATTTTAAGAATCTTTCAAATACGAATTCGTTTTATTACCAGCAGCGATTTAATTCATACGATGCTGAAGATTCCTTATCGGTATATGATGTTATATTTAGTTTGGATGCAGGGAAGAACGCAATAATGGAAACACTGGAATTAACCGGTATGAGCCATACCCTGAACAATCCATTAATTCAATTATCAAATGGAGAACATAAACGATTCCAGCTGGCGAAAGCTATCTTACAAAAAGCAGATTGGATTTTAATGGATAGCCCATATACCGGTTTGGATATTGCAGCTAGAAACTTATTGAACATGCTGATCGATAAACTGATTGCAGGGGGAATGCATGTCTTGCTGACTACCTCACCATCTGATATGCCAAAATCCATAACACATGTGGTATTGATTGAAAAGGGAGAACTTAAAGATAAGTTATCCATTGATGATTTTGAAAGGCATAGGAGGAATGCCAGCAGACGGAAAAAACGTGTCAGGGAAAATTTCAAGGCTTTTGAAGCAATAGAAACCTTATATGATCACCCGAATTTTTCTGTTGCGATTCAAATGGTTGATACGAACGTTATATACGGCAACAGGAAAATTCTCGCTAACATAAACTGGAAAGTTAACAAAGGCGAATGCTGGAATATTTCGGGACATAATGGTTCCGGAAAGTCCACTTTGCTGAGCCTTGTTACCGGCGACAATCCGCAGGCATTTGCTAATGAAATTTATCTGTTTGATAGAAAAAAAGGAAGTGGAGAATCTATTTGGGATATTAAAAGAAAGATCGGGTATGTTTCCCCGGAATTGCATCACTACTTTGATTCGGGAATTTCATGTTTTGAAATTGTTGCATCAGGATTGTTTGACACAATCGGCTTATTCAGGCAGCTTAGTGAAAAACAAAAATCTGTTGTAAATAAATGGATGAAATTGCTTAAGCTTGGGGATTCTCACAAAAGATTATTCAATCAGCTCAGCAATGGGGAACAAAGATTGATATTGCTTGCCAGGGCTTTAGTTAAAAATCCTCCATTACTGATATTGGATGAACCTTGTCAGGGGCTTGATCAGGAAATGAGTGCATGGTTTATTTCATTGATCAATGATATATGCATTCGAATGGAAAAGACTTTGGTTTATGTAAGTCATTACGAGGAAGAAATTCCTGCATGCGTTACGTTCACACTAAAACTTGAACAGGGGAGAATTGCAGCATGAAAAAAACTAAAAATATTAAATGATGAATAAAAAAATAGCGGTATTATTTGGAGACGGCGTTGGCCCGGAAGTTACGCTTCAATCCATCAAGGTTTTGAATACCGTTGCAGCAAAGTATGGACATAAGTTTGGATACACATATGGATTGATAGGGGCGGCTGCCATTGATGAAACAGGCGATCCGTTGCCACAGCTAACGATTGATATGTGTCGTGACAGTGATGCCATCCTGTTTGGCGCGGTCGGCCATCCAAAGTATGATAATGATCCGTTCGCCAGGGTTCGACCTGAGCATGGATTGCTTCGTCTCAGAAAGGAATTGGGATTATTTGCAAGCATACGCCCGGTAAATTCTTATCCTGCTCTTTACCATATATCGCCCTTAAAAAAGAAGCAATTAATGGGTGTTGATTTTATAATTTATCGCGAGTTGTCCAGCGGAATTTATTTTGGTAAAAAAGAAATAAATAAGGAAGGTACTGAGGCTTCAGATGTTTCAATTTATACCCGGAATGAAATAGAACGTATAGCAAAAAAAGCTTTCAGCGCTGCACTACTTAGAAGAAAGAAACTTACTCTTGTAGATAAAACCAATGTGTTGGCAACATCCAAATTATGGAGAAAAACTATCCAGGAAATGGCTTCAGGATACCCTGATGTAAAAGTGGATTATTTATTTGTTGATAATGCAGCCATGCAATTAATAATGAATCCGTCGCAATTTGATGTTATTCTGACAGATAATATGTTTGGAGATATCCTGAGTGATGAATCCAGTGTTATCTGTGGTTCACTTGGATTGTTACCATCTGCATCTATTGGGGAAGAAAATGCTTTATTTGAACCAATTCATGGTTCCTATCCCAAGGCTGCCGGTCAGGATATTGCCAACCCGGTGGGATCGATTTTATCTGTAGCCATGATGCTTGATCATTTTGGATTGGCTAAGGAAGCTAAAGACGTGAGAGAAGCGGTAGGATGGACATTGACTAACGGATTTGTATCGCAGGATATTGATCCCGTGAATGCCCACTACACTTCCACAATCGGAGAATTTGTAAGTGATTTTATCAGTAACGATATTCCCGAAAATATAAATGCAAAAAATATTGCTTTTGGTAAGGCAACCATTATTTAATAATTAATAGAAAATAAAGAAGATGACCTATTACAATAATGACACGGTGATTTTCCTAAACGGAAAGATCGTTAAAGCAGCGGAAGCTAAAATTGATTTGTNNTATAAAACAGCATCGGGGAAAACGAAAATATTTAAGGAGGCTGAGCATTTTGAAAGACTAAAAAATTCTGCGACAGCATTGAATCTGCCTTATCCCTGGAAAGCAGACGAGTTGATAAATGCCACTTATGAGGTTTTAAGCCGGAATAATTTGCAGGATGCTTATATCAGGCCATTGGTTTATGCCCCGGCAAATATGAGCTTCAATCCAAACAAGGAATCATTTATTGTAATTGAAACCTGGCAAATGCAGCCTTTTTTGGGAGAAAAATTATTGCGGGTGATGACATCCTCTTTTGAAAGACCGAATGCGAAGGGCTTTAAAATTGAAGCAAAAGCAACAGGGCATTATGTAAACTCAATAATGGCAAGCCAGGAAGCCAAATCAAAAGGCTTTGACGAAGCGCTCCTTAATGACATGAATGGCTTCATAGCTGAGGGCCCCGGCGCCAATGTTTTTATTGAAAAAAATAATGAATTATATACACCGCAAACCGGAAATATATTGCCGGGAATTACGAGGGCAACTGTTCTTGAAATATGCGAAAAACTGGATATACAGGTTGTGGAGAAACAAATAACAACGAACGAAATTCATGGGACTGATAGTGCATTCTTTTGCGGGACCGCTGCAGAAGTTATCGGAATGGAATCACTCGATAATATTCCATTCAGGAAAGATTGGGCCGACAGCCTGGGAATACAAGTCCAGAAAGCCTATAAGAACCTGGTAGTAGAAAAAAAATTTAAAACTTCTGATGTAACGATATGAGTGATTTGAACAAATACAGTAAAATAATCACCCAGGACCCGACTCAGCCTGCTGCCCAGGCTATGTTTTATGGGATAGGGTTAACCGAAGAAGATCTNNCCAGGTTGGAATAGTTAGTATGGGTTATGAAGGAAATACCTGCAATATGCATTTAAATGAGTTGGCAAAACTTGTGAAAATGGGCGTATGGGATAGTGATTTGGTGGGACTCATTTTTAATACAATCGGCGTGAGTGATGGTATGAGTAATGGAACAGATGGCATGAGATATTCATTGGTAAGCCGCGACCTCATTGCAGATTCTATTGAAACTGTTTGCGGCGCCCAGTATTATGACGGGCTATTAGCTTTGCCGGGTTGTGATAAAAATATGCCTGGTTCAATTATGGCAATGGGAAGATTGAATCGTCCTTCTATCATGATATATGGAGGTACTATTGCGCCAGGCCATTACAAAGGGAAGGACCTCAATATTGTTTCAGCATTTGAAGCACTCGGAGAAAAAATGGCAGGTAAATTAAGTGAAGAAGATTTCAAAGGAATCGTGATGCATTCCTGCCCTGGTGCCGGTGCCTGTGGTGGAATATATACTGCGAATACCATGGCAAGCGCCATTGAAGCTTTAGGTATGAGTATGCCATATTCGTCATCAAATCCTGCTTTAAGTGATGCCAAGAAAAATGAATGCCATGCAGCAGGCGCAGCGATTCGATTGCTGCTCGAGAAAGATATTAAGCCTTCGGACATCATGACCTGTAAAGCATTTGAAAATGCAATTACTATCGTAATGGCCCTTGGAGGCAGTACCAACGCTGTGCTGCATTTGATTGCTATGGCTAAGAGTGTAAATGTTGCGATAACCCAGGATGATTTTCAGAAGATAAGTGATCGCGTTCCCGTTTTAGCCGATCTGAAGCCAAGTGGCACCTATTTAATGGAGGACCTTCATAACATTGGTGGCACACCTGCTGTAATGAAATATTTATTGCAAAAGAAAATGCTTCACGGTGAATGCCTTACGGTAACCGGCAAAACGATTGAAGAAAATCTGAAGAACGTTCCTGATCTGAATTTTGACACACAAAAAGTTTTTCTACCGGTAGAAAACCCGGTTAAAGCTACCGGGCACCTTCAGATATTATATGGTAATTTAGCTGAAGGCGGAAGCGTTGCAAAAATAAGTGGTAAAGAAGGGGAGCAATTTGAAGGACCAGCAAGAGTATTTGATGGGGAACACGATTTGCTTAAAGGTATAAACTCCGGAAAAATAAAAAAAGGAGATGTAGTGGTAATAAAGCATGTGGGTCCGCGTGGTGCGCCGGGTATGCCGGAAATGCTAAAGCCTACATTTGCAATCATAGGAGCGGGCCTGGGGAAAAGTGTGGCATTAATTACCGATGGCCGGTTTAGTGGTGGCACTCATGGTTTTGTAGTAGGGCATGTTACACCCG